>JAQBVH010000833.1 GCA_027623615.1 Planctomycetota bacterium
CGGCCGAGGCCGCGTCGCGCTGGTCGAGGGATGCGGTCAGCATCATGCGCGCCAGCGCGCGCAGGTCGCTCGTACGCAGGTTGCCCTCATGGTCGCCGTAGAGCTGACCGAGCTTGCCGCCGGCCGCCGCCAGGTCGCCGTGCTCGAACAACAGACGCCCGTGGTGAAACAGCTCGTCAGGGGTGGGGCGGTAGTCGTCGGGCGAGGCCTCGCCGCGACCCAGCACGGTCAACGCGTCGGCCTTGCCGATGCCGCGCCGTCCCGGCTCGTAGGCGCTGTGCACCACCGCCGGCAGCTGGCGGTAGGCGCCCGGCTCGAGGCCGAGCAGCTCGAACGAGACCAGCTTGCGCCCCGACCCTTGACCGAGGGGCACGATCAGGTGCCCGTCGCGTTGCTCATGGGAGCCGACGCCGCCGGAGAGCGAGCCCTCCAGGAGCTTAGCGCCCCCGGGCAGGGCGATGTCGACGACGAGGAAGTCGTCGATCCCGCCGTCGGGAACACGGTCGCGGTCCACGTAGACGTGCACCTTGGTCTTCCCGCCGAGCTCGAGGTGGTCGACCTCGTTCGTCCAGGTCTCGCTGCGGTTGCTCAGCACTCCGAAGCCCACGGGCAAGCTCTGACCCTGATAGCGCCGCGGCTCCGCGTGGTAGGACTGGCTGAGGACGCGGAAACCCGGGTCCTTGCCGAGGGCCGAGAGGTTCGCGGTGAAGCCGACCAGGCGCGCGGCCACGTGCGGCGCCGCGCGACCCTCGAGGGCGAAGCGCAGGGGCACCCGACGGCCATCACCCGCGAGCGGCAGCACGAAGTGCATGCCCGCGCCGTCCCGCTCGAGGATGACCTCGATCGGGTCCGCGTCTCCAACGGCCACGGTCAGCGTGGCTCGGTCGTCGAGGCGCTCGTTCTCGCGCTCGAACTGCGCGACGGCCGCGACCGCGAGGCCGCGTTCACCCTGCGAGCTCCATGGACGACTCGCGAGCAGGCTCTCGACTCCGGCCGCGATGCGCGTCGAACGCGGCAGGCCGGCTTCGAGGGCCAAGACGGCCAGCGCGGTCATGTCGACGGGCGAGCGCGACCAGGCGATGTTGCCCTCGACCGAGCACTGCGCGCGGCCGGTGTTCGCGTCGAACTTCAGCTCGTTCTCGAGCAAGGCGGCCACGTCCGCGGCCATCGGCGCCCGGTCCATGCGCGCCAGGGCGAGCACGGTGTGCGCGAGGGCGGCCGGGGAGAGGCGGTTGCGCTCCCGGTGCAGGCTGTTCGCGGCGCTGAAGTCGCCTTGGCCCAGTGCCGCCTGGGCATGGACGAGGGCGGCGCGCAGCTCGTAGCTCGCGGAGCCCGCGCCCCGGTACGCATCACGCACGAAGTTGGAGGCGCTGGTCAGCGTGGGCGCCGGGGGCTGGAGGCCCGCGTCCTGGGCGGCTGCGAGGCCGAGCACGACCGTCGCGCTCACCATGGGCGAGGACGAGCCGCGACCGACCCACGGCCAACCACCGTCGCCGCTCTGGGCGGCGGCGAGCGAGGCCAAGAGCCCCGCCGCGCGGCTGCGCAGCTCGGCGTACTCTGGCTGCTCGCCGCCGCTCGACTGCATCGAGCGCAGCACGGCGCAGGTCCCGACGAGGTCGCTGGCGACCGCCGCATGGGACGTGCCGCCGAGCTTGCGGGTGGGGAAGGGGCTCTGCCCCAGGGCCTCCTCGATCAGTACACGATCGACGCTCGGGCCGATGTGCAGCTCGAGGCGCCGGTGGTCGTAGCGCCGGCCGTCGGGCAGCTCGAGCCACAGCGTGCTCGCGTCGGCGATCGAACCGCTGGCGGAGTCCATCAGCTCGAGGCCCCAGGGGCGCACGGGGATCGAGTCGTCCGCTGTCGCGACCGCGGTCGCGTCGCCGAGGGTGGCCTCGACCTTCAGCTCGAGCTCGAGGTCGGCCGCGTCGACGCCGGGCAGGGCCTCGAAGCGGTGCTCGACCACCGCGCTCTCGCCGAGGGTGACGCGTGCCGTCTGGAAGCGGCGCTGCTGGCCGGCGCGCACGGTGAGCACGAGCTCGGCCTCGCCGGTCTTGCCGGTCAGGTTGTGGACGCGGGCCGCGAAGCGCGGCTGGTCGCCCTCGACCAGCGCCAGGGGCGTGAGCAGCTCGACGAAGAAGTCGCTCTTGGTGACCAGCTCGGCGCGGGCGTCGCCGACCAGGGTCTCGGCCGAGACGCCGCGGGCGGTCAGGCGCCAGCGCGTGGACTTCTCGGGCAGGTTGAACTTCAGCGTGCCCTTGCCGGCCTCGTCGGTGACGACGGCGGGGGACCAGAAGGCGGTGTGGGCGTCGAACTCGGGGGTCAGCGCCTCGCCCGCCAGCGCCCTGGAGGCGTCCTTGTTCGCCCGGCGACCGCGGGACTTGCGGGCGGCTTCACCGCCAGCGGGTCCGCCCTCGCCACGCCCTAGGAAGAAGAAGTCGTCGCTGCCTGAACCGGTCTCGCTGCTGGAGGCGAGCCCGTCGTCCCCAGCGGGTCGACTCGCGGCGCCCGGGATCGACGGACCTGCCGGTCCGGGGGTCGAGGGCCCGGATTTGGCCCGGGCCACCAGCC
>JAQBVH010000834.1 GCA_027623615.1 Planctomycetota bacterium
CGCGAGGTGTCCCCGGACCTGGTCGTTCTCGACCTGATGCTTCCGGGGATGAGCGGACTCGACATCCTTCAGAACCTGCGCAAGGACGACAACCGAACGCGGGTGCTGATCCTGACCGCCTTGGCGGATGAGGAGGACGTCGTACGCGGTCTCGAACTCGGCGCGGACGACTACATGAAGAAGCCGTTCTCGCCGCGTGAGTTCGTCGCGCGCGTGGAGGCCCAGTTCCGCCGCGTCGAGATGGACTCCGCTCCGCCCGCGATGCTCGAGCTGCCCTCCGGCATCCAGGTCGACCTGGCGCGCCTCGAGGTCCATCGGGACGAGCAGGTGCTCGCCTTGACCCCGCGCGAGGGGGACATCCTCACGTACCTGATCAAGCACCGCGATCGGGTGGTCACACGCGAGGACCTCCTGCTCGACGTCTGGCACTACCAGAGCGCCAACGTGGAGACCCGCACGGTCGACATCCACATCGTCGGCTTGCGTCGCAAGGTCGAGCCGAACCCCTCCGAGCCGACCCTGATCCAGACGGTGCGCGGCAAGGGCTACCGTTGGTACGACGGCTGAGCCGTCAGGGCGTCCGCCGGTCCGCGTTGCTTTGGTACGCGGGCCTGGTGGTGGTCCCGGCGCTGGTCTTCGGGGCGCTGCTGTGGCAGCAGCTGCTCCAACAACATGAACAGCGTCGGGACGAGGTCCCCCGGCTGGTGCGGGACGCAGCCACGCGTCTGTCCACCGCGATTCGCGAGGAGTTCGAGCAGGTCCTGCGGCAGGAAGAGGCGCGGCCCTTCTATCAGTACCGACAGGACTACTTCGACTGGTCGACGGTCTCGGGGGCGGTCTCGCGACTCGATCCGCGCCCCATCCCCTCGCCCCTGCTCGAGGGTGGCGTCCAGGGCATCCGCGCCTGGTACGAGTGGGACCTGAACGCGCAGGAGGACAAGGCGCCGATCATCTTCGCGCCCCAGCCCTACGGGCTGTCGGTCGCTGAGGCAGAGCAGCACACCCGCTGGCGCCTCGAGGACTTCGAGCCCTTCGTGGAAGAGGTTCTGCAGGGCGCGATGTCGAACTACCACGAGATGCTGATCGCCCAGGGCGCAGCCGAGGCCCTGCTCGACCCCGAGTCGACGCGCCCGAAGCAGCTGCCCATCGAGCTGGTCGCTCTGAACAGCACCCTCGAGCGCGATCCGGAGTGCGTTCGGCTCAACCACCAGGACCTGCGCAAGAGCCTGCGCGGCCTCGAGAACATCGCGGTCCGCTACGGGCCGTTCCAGGTGGAGGTCGTCCGCAACCAGCACGGCGCGCTGCACGTCATCGGCGAGCGCAAGGTCGTGATCGACGCGCTGCCGGACACCCACGACCCGCCGGATTGTTTCATCGTGCTGGGCCAGATCCAGAGGATGGTGCAGGGCTTCGACCTCGACCCGGAGTGGGTCCTGCGCGACCTCCCGGCGAGTCACGCCGAGCGGATCCTCGGCAACGAGATCCGCCTGCATCCCACGGGCTCGGCCGCGCCGGAAGGCGACGGGGTGAGCGGCCAGGCGATCGACCTCTGGGAGGTGCTCGATGTCGAGCTGCCCGCCGCCGAGGAGCGGCCCCTGGGACGGATCCACGTCTCGGCGAGCCTGGAGGGCATCAACCGGGTGATCCGCACCCAGCTGACCTGGCTGACGGGTGTGACCGCCGCCATGGTCGTGTCCCTGCTCCTGGGGACGCGCTTGCTGCTGCGCTCCGTACGGCAATCGCAGGAGCAGGCGCGCCGCACGGAGAACTTCGTCGCAGCCGTGACGCATGAGCTGCGCACGCCGATCGCCTCCGTGAAGATGTACGGCGAGATGCTGCGCGACGGCTGGGCGCGGGACGAGGAGCGCCGCGCTTCGTACCTGGACCGGGTCGTGAGCGAGAGCGACCGGCTGGCGGTCCTGGTGGATCGGATCCTGACCCAGCGCATGCTGAACGGCTACGCGCCGACGCCGGAGCCTGGCAGCGTTACGACGCTAGTGTCCAACCTCGGGCCGGATCTGAGCGTCGTCGCTGGCGAGGAGCGGGACGACGTGGAGCTCGTGCTCGCCCCCGGCTTGCCGCCAGTGCTGATGGTCGCGGAGGGCGTGCGTGAGATCGTGGTCAACCTCGTGGAGAACGCCCGCAAGTACGCGCCGGTGCCCAAGGGCGGGGAGCCCATCCGCGTGGAAGTGCGCCAGGACCGCAAGGGCCGGGTGGTGCTCGAGGTCTCGGACCGAGGGCCCGGTATTCCAGCGAGCGAACGCGCCAGCGTGTTCGACGCCTTCTACCGGCTGGGCGACGAGAAGACGCGCAAGACCTCGGGAACCGGCCTCGGCCTGCACCTGGTCCAGCTCCAGGCCAAGGCGATGAAGGCCCGCGTGCAGCTCAAGGCCCGTGAGGGCGGCGGCACGACGTTCCGCGTGGTGTTCAAGACCTTGAAGCCGGGCACGGTTGCCTAGACAGGAGCTTGCGCCACGGGTGCAAGCTCCGCGCGTCGCACCGTCAGGTGCGGCGCCCAGCAACCTTCACGCCTCCGCAGGAGGCGTAGGCGG
>JAQBVH010000835.1 GCA_027623615.1 Planctomycetota bacterium
GTTGATGTAGGCGAAGCAATCGCGCTTGAGCCCGGAGGCGTTGGCCTCACCCCACTCGGTGCTGCCGATCAGCCCGGTCTCCTCGCCGTCCCAGAAGCCGATGGCGATCCCATACTCGGGCGTCCATCCCGCGCGGACGCGCTCGCCCAGGTGCTGGGCCGCGCGCAGGAGCGACACCGTGCCGCTGGCGGCGTCCTGGGCGCCGCGCACCCATGCGTCCCGGTGGTTGCCCGCGAGCACGAAGCCGGGGCGTCGGCCGGGCAGGCGCGCGATCAAGTTGTAGATCGGTCGCCGCTCGCGCGGCGCGTCGATCTCGAGGGACACGGCCACCGGTCCGGGGCCGAGGCGCACGCTCTTGACCTGCCCGTCCGAGTCGCGGACGCGGCGCGTGTTCATGCGCTCGAGGATCGCCGCGGCCTCGTTCGCGCCGATCGGCAGCACGGGGATGCTTGGCAGGCGGGACTGCGCCTGCTCCAGGCGCCCCGCGTGGACCGGTCCGGCCTGGTCGACGGACGGCGAGGCGAAGCCCGGCGTGAGCGGGTCGCCCGGGCCGAAGGTCATCGGGCCGGTCGCGCCGCGTTGGGCCTCATGGCCCGGCATCCAGGGACCCTCGGGCCAGACCTCCCCGCGCTCGGCGCCGTTGTCGCGCGAGGGGGTGAACAGCAAGACGCCGGCGCAGCCCGCCTCCTGGGCGAGGCGCACCTTGTCGCCGCGGTAGCTGCGACCGTAGCGCATGAGTGCGATCGTGCCGCTCACGTCGATGCGCGCGGCGCTGAGGCAGGCCCCAGCCGGCGTCGACCACGGGCGCGTGCGCTGCGCCGCTGGCCGTCCAGGAGTTGAAGGGCGGCAGGTCCCCCGGCGGGATCGCGTCGGGGTCGAAGCGCTCGATGCGCTCGAGGAAGGGACGCGTGCTGCCCTGGTCCTCGTAGACGCCGAGCTCGAGGCGTCGCGGCAGCGACAGGAGCACGGCGCGCGAGTCGATCTCGACCTCCCAGCCGGCCTCCTCGAGCACGCGCGACACGACCTCGACGGCGCGGTAGGCGGTCGGCGTGCCGGCCAGCCGCGGCGTCGCGGTCAGCTCGAGCATCAGGTCCCGGCTCGGCGGGGCGTCCTGTTGAGTTGGGGCGGCGAGTAAAGCGGTGAGGAGGAGGGGCGCGGTGAGCATCGCGCCGCGATCCTACGAAGCCGCGGGGGGCGGATCGACGCTCGTCTCTGGTGCGTTGCTCGTCGGCGGAACCAGGGCCCCTGTCGCCCTGCGCAATCGACGCCACTCCAGGACCCAGGTCAGGACCGCCCCGGCGAACAGGACGGTCGGCAGGTTGCCGAGCAGGGGGTTCCAACGGGAGATCGGGAGGCCCTCGGGGCTGCGGCTGGCCTCGTAGACCAGCGCGATCAGATCGCCGACCCAGGCGGCCATGGCGACGATCGCGTATGCGATCCAGGCCCAGCTCGCCCAGACCCAACCGAGCCAGAGCCCGGCGCTGGCAATCCCGAGGACGGCGACGGCCAGGGCATAGACGTACTCGCCGCCAGCTGCTTCCAGGGGCGCGACGAGCAGGGAGCCGACCATGACCAGCTTGGTCAACGGCCCGAGGCTGCCTCCCGGCGCCTTCCCGAGCTTCTGCACCGGCCGGAAGTCGCGCCAGCGCACGCCGAGCAGGATGTCGGCGAGGACCAGGGCGGCCGGGGTCCAGGCATGGCTCCAGCCACGGGTGAAGCCGATGCCGATCAAGAGCAGCACCAGCGGGCCGAGGGCGAGGCGCGCGACGTACTCGAGGGCGCCGAGGCCGTGGGGGCGGGTGAGGAGGGAATGCACGGTGGGAACAGGGCTCATCGTAGCTACCGATTGGGAAGGCCCGTCATTCGTTCTCACTTCGCGGCAATCCGCTACCCTCGCGGCCGTGCCGCGCGCCTTTCCCTTCGACGCCGTCCTCTTCGACCTCGACGGAACCCTGGTCGCCACCGACCGCTTCTGGCCCGACGCCGCTCGGGAGGGGGCGCTGACCGCCTTCGCCGAGCTGGGCCTCGAGCGCACGCCGCCGACCCAGCCCGAGTGGATGGACCTGGTCGGCAAGCCCCTCGAGGAGGGCTTCGACGCGCTGTTCCACGACCTCGCTCCCGAGCCGCGCCGTCACGTGATGCGGCGCTGCGTCGAGGCCGAGCACCGGCTGCTCGACGAGGGCCGCGCGGGGGCCCTGCCCGGCGTGTTCGAGGCCCTGGCCGAGCTGCGCGCGGCGGGGGTGCGCACGGGCATCGCGAGCAACTGCAGCCAGTCCTATCTCGACGTGATGATGGACGAGCTGGGCCTGAAGGAGTGGATCGAGGAGGGGCGCTGCCTCGACACGCCCGGCATCGCGAACAAGGCGGACATGATCGAGGACCTGCTGCTCGCCTTCGGCACCCGCCGCGCCGCGTTCGTGGGCGATCGGGAGGGCGATCGGGACGCGGCCTGGGCCAACGGCGTCCCGCACGTGCACCTCGCTCGCGGCTACGCGCAGCATGCGGGGAGCTGCCACCATGTCCAAGTCCCCTCGAGACGACCTGCCCAGAG
>JAQBVH010000006.1 GCA_027623615.1 Planctomycetota bacterium
GGTCAGGAGCGTCGGCCCGAGCAGCTCCCCGCTCTCGAGGCGCGCGCGCAGGGCGAGGTGCATCGGGTTGCCGAACAGGTTGCGCACGGTGGTCACGCCGTTCGCGAGGAAGAGCTTGTGGTCCGTCTCGAAGTACGTATGTACGTGGAAATCGACCAGACCCGGCATCAGGAACTGGCCCTGACCGTCGACGACGCGCGCGCCCTCGGGCACCTCGATGTCTGCGGTGGGACCGACCGCGAGGATGCGCTCTCCCGCGACGATCACCGTGTGGTCAGTGAGCCGCTGGTCGGTGTGCATGGGCAAGACCGTGACGTGGATGATCGCGATCGGCGGCGCCTCGGGCTCCTGAACGACGGCGGTCAGGGCGAGGAGGAGGGTGGGGAGCAGCATCGGTGGATCTTTGGAACGAAGGCAGGCCGCGCGTTGGCGCGGCCCCCATTCCAATGCTCGCCGGGCTCCTCAGGAGCCACGAACTCGCGCTTTGCATGTCAGGCGTCTGCGCCATGGGTGCAAACTCCGACTGTCACTCCGTCAGGTGCCGCCGACCAGCGGGCCGAGCGCCGAGTGCGCCGCCACGATAACGCCAGGGCCGTCGAGCGGCTTCGTCGCGCCACACTTGCCCTTCCATTCGCACCCGGCAGCGCGAAGCCTTGACCTCCGAGAGCATCGGGCGGGTGCATCAAGGCTGGCGCCATGCAACACCCACGCCTCGGCTGGAGGCGTAGGCGGCCCCAGCGGGGTCGCCTACGCCCTCGACCCTCACTGGAACTGAACCGCGAGGGCGTCCGTGAAGTTCGAGGTGTCGACCGGGTTCTTGTCGCGGAACCAGGCCTGGAAGCGCCAGGTCTCGCCGGGCAGCACGGCGTGGGGTCCGCCGGAGGGTCGCGGCAGGGCGTTCAGGTCGAGGTCGATCGAGATCGAGCCAGCCTCACCGCTGTTCTGGATCTGAGCAGTGTGCCGGCCGATGTGGCCGCTCAGGCACAAGACGCCCTCGCTGCCGGGAGGGATCACGCTGCCCGCGCTCTGGGAGTTGAGGAAGTAGCCGAACTTCCAGTGCGGCAGCTGGCTCGCGGTGAGGGAGAGTTGGTTCCACGCGACGCTGGCCGTGCCCGTCCCGTTGATCCGCGCCGGCTGCCCCGTCGAGTTCGGAACGGCGGGATCGCAGTAGCGATCGCCGACGTCACCCCAATAGCCCGAGGCGACCAGCAGCGCGTTGGCCAGCAGCCGCGCACCATCGGTCGATGAGTCCCAGAAGCGCGGGTCGCAGGCGTCCGACACCGGGAAGAAGCCCAGGTCGATGCGGCGCGGGTTTGCGCCCTGGACGACGAGGGGCACCCCGTCGGTCCACTCCGCGATCACCGTGGCGCCCGGCGCGACGGTCCAGTTGGTGGGCCGGAAGCTGCCGGTGCTCGACGCTCCGCCGTGGCCGCCGTCGAACGACTGCACGCCGGCGAGCAGCGCGTGACCAGGTACGTGCACGGTCCCGAGGAACTGCTGGGTGTGCTGCTGCTGACCGGTGCAGACCAGGGTCTGGTAGCCCTGACTCTCCCAGCGACCACCGGGCATCCACTTGTCCAAGGTCGAGAACATCGTCGTGACGACGCCATGGTGCAGGTCGACGAAGTCGGCCAGGCGGTCGCCGACCAGGTCCTCGTCCTGCATGTACTCGTCGGTCCAGACGAGGGCCACGTCGTAGGTGGTCAACAGGCCCATCGTGGGCGACCCCGCCTCGAGGTCGAAAAAGTCGATGTTGCCGAAGAACCCCGTGGCCTGGAGCTTGGCCTGGACGTCGGGGACGTTGCATCCCGCTCCGTTGTGCGGGGTGTTGGAGAGGATGAGGACGTCGACTTGTGCTGCCGTCGGCGCTGCCAGGACGGCGAGAGAGAGCAGGTGTTTCATGTTGCAGATCCGCAGGGTCGTGGTGGATCGAAGGAACGCAGCACCTGGTCCAACGGAACGTATCCCTTCTCCTGAAAACATGCGCATGGGGCTTACCCGGAGTGTCTCCGGATGAGCCCCACCTGCTGCGCTCGCCTTGCCGGCGCGCTACTCGATCGTGACCTCGAGGTCGGTCGCGAAGCTCTTGTACTTCGAGGTGTCCGGCAGCTCGACACGCATGATCGCCTGGCCGGGTTCTGCGTCGACGGGGACCCGCACGGGGCCGTGCATCAACATGCCTCAGCAGCGGTGCTGCAGCTTGGTCACGTGCCGCTGCTCCTGACCGTCGGCGTCACGGTAGATGAGCGTCGCGAGGACGTGCTCGCCCTCGGGCAGGAAGTCCTCATCGCCGCAGCTGAACGCGCCGCGCTGCGATCCCCGCTGGCCGACGAAGACCTTGAAGGTGTTCGTCTGACGGGGCAGCAGGGTCCCGCTCATCCAGTGCTCGAACTCGAGCGGCCGGTCGTAGCCGGGCACGTAGATCGTCGCGGCCTCGGCCGACTCACCGAAGGAGGCGTAGGTGTCGCGCGTCGGACCATAGCCGCCGCGGGAGAGCTCCTCTCCCTTCCAGAGCATGCTGTAGCGCACCGACTCCGGCGTCCAGGTCAGCTCGAACTGCGTGTGCACGGCCTTGCTACCGGGCTGGTGCAAATCGCCGATCGTGAACTTGCGACCCTCGCCTGCCTCCGTGGCGGCGAAGCGTTCTCCCGCCTCGCCGAGCACGCCGTCGGCGTCGAGGTCGAGGTACAGCACGTCGTAGGCCGTGGCCCTCGCCTGCGTCTTGTCGAGCACCGCCCACATGCGTTGCTCGCCCCGGACGCCGAAGAGGAACATCCCGTAGCGCGGCGCCGCGACGTACGCGGGCTCGCGCGTGAGCGCGCGCGAGACCTTGGCGAAATCCAGGGGTTGCAGCTCCTTGTCGCCGGGCACAGCGCAAGCGAGCAGCAAGAGCGTCGGTGTGATCATCGTCCTCTCCTTCTCTCGGTGTCCTGATCTGATCCGTCGAGCCGCACCGTACCACTGGCGGCGGATTACCTGTGTATCCAGGCAAGAACCGAACGGCGCACGAGCTCCTCGGCGTCCTGCTGCACGAAGTGTCCCGCGCCTGGGATGGTCACGAGGGTGTAGTCGGAGGAGAGCCACTCCCAGGTGTCGTTCAGCCCGCCGGGCAACAGCGCGGAATCGTCGAGGCCGTGGATCTGGAGGACCGGACACTGGACCTCGGGGAAGCTCGGCGGCGGCGCGGGAGTGGCGCCACCTGCGCCACCTGCGCTCGCCGGGAAGTTCGCCTTGTAGTAGGCAAGCATGCCCTCGATCGAGGAGCGCTCGAAGGCCTCGACGTAGTGCGCGCGCGCGTCGTCGTCGGTGACCCAGCTCGCGAGCGCTTCAGGGCTGAGGCGTTCGTGGGCGTCCGGCGCCTGGAAGTCGCGCGCGTACTGACTGTTGGCTTGCTGCTCCGGGTTGTTCGCGAGCTCGCGCATCAGCCCCGCGGGGTGCGGCAGGTTGAGGATGACGAGCCGCTCGACGCGATGCGGAAAGCGCATCGCGTACTGCCAGCTGATCGCGCCGCCCCAGTCGTGCCCGACGATGGTCGCGCGCTCGGCGCCGAAGTGCTTCACGGTCGCCTCGACGTCCCCGAGGAGGTGCGGCCAGCTGTAGTTCGCCACACCCTCGGGTTGAGCGGAGCGGTTGTAGCCGCGCAGGTCGAGGGCGACGACCTGGTGGTCGACGGCCAGGGCCTCCATCAGATCGCGCCACGTGAACCAGTAGTCGGGGAAGCCGTGCAGCATCACGACCAGCGGCCCCTCCCCCAGGCTGACGGCGTGCAGCTTGACGCCGCTCGCGTCGATCTCATGGTGCTCGACCCGCTCGAGCAGCGGGACCTCGACCAGCGGGACGTCGTCGGCCGGGGTCGCCGCGCAGGCGGCGCAGAGGAGCAGGGCAAGCAGTCGCATCGACCCATCCTAACGACACCTTGTAGTTTTTGAAGCCTCGCAACCTTCTGGAGCGCGCCCCGGTCCCCCCGGGCGGTGGGCGGGGGGCGTGGTGGGTGCTAGTCGTGCTGCAGGATGACCTGATAGGGCCCGACCACCTGGTCGGCGGCGACGAGCGACCCGATCAGCCGGCCGTCACCCAGCGGCAGGCGCACGCCCTCGAACGTGTGCTCGCGGGCGCCTGGGACGACCGCGCCCGCGAGCGACCAGTCACCGATCGCGAGCTCCACCTGCGTCGGCTCGATCTTCCCGTGGAAGCGCACGCGGATCGTGTATGGGCCCTCGTCGACCACGTCGAGACGCCAGGCGCCGTTCGCGTTGGGCGCCCAGCCGTTGCCTGGGCCGAGCTTGCGCCAGTCCTGCCGAGTGAGGTGCACCTTCGGCGAGCGCGCGTGCCCGACGATGATCGCCGGCGGGGAGTACGGGTCCGGTCGCGTCGAGGACACGTCCGCGAACCAGGCGTCGTAGCGCGCGGCGAGGTCGGCCACGACCTCGGGTCGCTCGGCGGCCAGGTCGTTGGTCTCGAGCGGGTCCGCGCACATGTCGTAGAGCTCCCAGCGCGGCACGACCGACTCGTGCTCGGTCTGGAACCCGCTCGGGTTGACCAGCTTCCAGCGCTGGGTGCGCAGCAGCGCATTGTGGTACGGGATCGGCTGGTCGCCACGGTGGGCCTGGATCACGACCTCGCGGTCGAGCCACTCCGCCGCCCGGCTCTCGAGTTGGCCCAGGAGGCTCCGCCCGTCGAGGTCGAGGCCCGCCAGCGACACCCCACACGCCTCGGCGATCGTCGGCAGCACGTCCACGTTCGCCGAGAGCGGCGCGATGACGTGGCCCGCCGGGATGTGCCCGGGCCAGCGAGCGAACAGCGGCGAGCGCACCCCGCCCTCGTACACGCTGGTCTTCTGCCCGCGCATCCCGCCCACGAAGCGGCGCGAGTTCGGGCCGTTGTCGAGCAGGAAGAGAACGAGGGTGTCGTCGCTCACCCCGAGCTCGTCGAGGGCGTCCAGCAACCGGCCGACGCCGCGATCCACGTCCTCCACCATCGCGAAGATGCGCGCGAGCTGGTCCTCGTCGTGCTCGCCGGGGAGCGGGTGTCCCCCCTCGGTCGCCGCGAAGGCCGCCGGCGAGAGGTCACGCGCCTGGTACTTCTCGTAGAGGTCCCGCGGCACGTCGTGGAACGGGCTGTGAGGAGCGTTCGTCGCGAGGTAGGTGAAGAAGGCCTCACCCTCCTCGACCGACGCCCGCGCGAACTCGATCGCGGCGTCGACGTACACCTGCGTGCAGTAGCCCTTGGTCTCTACGCGCGTGCCGTCCTCGTCGAACAGCACGGCGTCGGTGTACCTGCCCTCGCCGCCCTCGGGATCGGCGGGCTGACCGATTCCGCCGCCGCGGTGCATGAGCACCTCCTGAAAGCCCTGGTCCTGGGGGCGCATCGGGAAGCAGTCGCCCAGGTGCCACTTGCCGAAGAGGCCGGTGCGGTAGCCCGCGCCGCCGAGGACCTCCGCGAGGGTCACCTCCTGCGGTTCCAGCATCGCGCGCCCCACCCACGTGTCGAACGCGCGCGTGCGCTGGCACCAGCGTCCGGTCATCAGGCTGGCGCGGGTCGGCGCGCAGACCGGGTGCACGTAGAAGTTCTCGACGCGCGTGCCCTCGGCGGCCAGCCGATCGAGGCGCGGCGTGTCGATCCCACCCCCGCCCCGGAAGGAGAAGTCCCCCCAACCCTGGTCGTCCGTGATGATCACGACCACGTTCGGTCGGCCGGCGGGCGCGTCCGCGGTCGTGCGCAGGCCCGCGCAGCCGAGGAACAGGAGGGGCAGCAGGGCTCGCATGGGCCCATGGTAGGGATCTCGTGTCGCGGACCGTGCCGCGGGTCTGAGTGCCGGATCGGCCTCGGGGTCGTGTACCTTGGAGCCCTCGAAATCGAGGCCTACCACGACGAATTGATCAGTTAGCAATTGATTCGCCTGGCGAATCGCGCAGATTCCCCCGACTCACCAGCATCGATCGCCTCGACTCCGTCTTGGAAGGACCGGCGGAAACGCCCTACCCGACCAATCCCATGCGACACGGACTCCTCCTCGCCAGCCTGCTCTGCTCCGCTCCCCTGGCCGCCGCGCCCCTGTTCCAGGAAACCCTGGATCTCGAGGACATCAGGCGTCTCGTAGCGGAGCTCGAGACGGTCTCTCCGCGCAACCCGGGCTTCATCTACCCGCTCGACATCTCCATCGACCCCGATCCGGTGATCAACGCCGGCGCGGGCTACTACTGGTTCGGGGAGGACAAGGCGAACAAGTACGCCCAGCTCGTCGTGAACCAGGGCTTGCTCGATGCCCCGGGCTGCAGCCTGGAGCGCCTGCGCGCGATCCTGGCCCACGAGATGGCCCACCTCGAGCTGGGCCACGCGCTGCACGAGTCCTACGAGGGCGACACGCTCCACGCCGTCACCCGCCAGCAGGAGCTCGAGGCCGATGCCCTGGGCTCGCGCTACCTCGAGCAGCTGGGCCACGACCGCGCCGAGATGGTCGACGCGATCCTGTGGCTCGGCACGGGCGAGGACCACAAGGCGATGCCCTGGATCACCTCCGTCTCGGGGGACCACGCGTCTCCGATCATGCGCGCCGCGTTGCTCGACCCGAGCGACAGCCGGCTGGCTGCGGTGGCCGACTACGAGCACGGCCTGATGTACCTCGAGTGTGGTCAATACCTGGCGGCCGTGCCCTTCTTCGACCTCGCGGTCGAGAAGGCGCCCGAGCTGCGCGAGGCGTACGTCATGGCCGCGCGCGCCTCCCTGCAGAACTACTACGAGCGCCTGCCGCTCAAGGTGCAGGAGGCGTGGCTGCGCCCGAACTTTGGCCCCATGCTGACCGAGACCCACCTCCTCTCTGGCCGCAGCACGAAGATCCTGGACGCAGACCGTGAGCGCCACGCGGAGGCCATGCGCCGCATCGCCGCCATCCCCGTGGGCGACTACGGATCGATGAAGATGTTCCTCGAGGGGACCGCCATGGTCTTGCACCCCGACGGCGACGAGGACGTGATCCGCGCGGGCGGCGAGAAGCTGCGCACCCTCTACCAGCTCCCGAAGCTCGACCTGGAGCCGGTCGAGCTGATCCGACACCGCCAGCGCTGCGCCAACAACCAGGCGATCGCGCTGCAGCGCCTGGGCCGCGTGGGAGAGGCGCGCGCGTTGCTCCTCGAGGAAATGAAGTCGATGCAGCTCCAGGTCCCGCCGATGGCCAACAACATCGGTGCCCTGCCGATCGCCGACATGAGCAGCGAGCAGATGCAGCTCGCCGCGCAGTTCCTCGAGTTCTATCTCACCCGGGTTCCGCCCCGCAGCGCCGGCTACGAGCGCGCCACGGACACCTTCAACGCCCTGGTCGAGCGCCTCGGGATCCCGAAGATCGAGCTCGAGTCGCCCGAGGTCGTGTACCTGAGCGCGGTCGAGGCGCGGGTCGCAGGCCAGGAGGTCGGCCTCTTCGATTCGGCCAAGAGCCTGTCCGAGCTGCTCGGCGAGCCCAAGTTCGAGTCTCGGCCGATCGCGAAGTACCAGGACCTGGCCAAGCTGTCCTGGGGCGAGACCGGCGACGTCCTCGCCCTGGTCGAGCGCGGCCGCATCGTGCGCCTGTCGACCAAGCGCGTCGGAGACGCCATTCTGTTGCGCTCCGCCTACGAGGAGGTTCAGGGACAGTTCGAGGTGCGGGTCGGCATGACCTAAGCCCAGCTGCTCCAGGTGCTCGACCCCAAGGGAGACGGAGGCGTGCACGCGCAAGTGACCTTGCTGGCGGGCCGCGCCTTCTTCGAGGCCTGGACCTACTACCCCGCCCTGAACTTCGGCGTCTTGTTCGAGGACGGTGTGGTCTCGGGCGTCACCGTGACGCAGATCAAGGGCTGAGACACAGCAGAAGCGACCTCCCGGCCCCGCCTGTCTGGTCAAGACCGGCGGGGCCGTCCACAATGCTCCGTCCGCACCCGCTCGTCTCACGAACCCGTCGTTCGAAACGGTCGTCACCAATGATGCGTCTGGCCCTCCTGCTCCTCGCCTTCCTCACCTTCGCGCCGGCCTCCCTCGCGCAATCCGACGAGGAGATCAAGTTCAACCAGAAGCAGGCCAAGGAGCTGCACGGATACGCCGAGGACGCCCTCAAGGCCGGCTTCCCGCGCATCGCCAAGCGCGTGTGGCTGATGCTGCTCTCCGAGTACGACCCCGACTTCGAGAAGGCGCGCAAGGCGCTGGGCTACGAGCGTGTCGGCGAGTCCTGGGCCCTCAACCCTACCTTCGTCTATCCGACCGAGGACAACCCCGACGCGAAGAAGGCCTCGAGCCTGCAGAAGGGCTGGGAGAGCCTCTCGAAGAAGGTCGCCGACGCGCACAGGCGCGAGGCGGAGAACTACCAGAAGGCGGGGCGGACCGACATGGCCCGCAAGCACTTCGAGAAGGTCATCTTCTTCGACGCGGAGGACGAGGACGCGCAGGTCTTCCTCAACCACAAGCCGGTCGAGGGCCTGACGGGAACCGACTTAGAGCAGACCCTCTACGAGCGCTCGAAGAAGATCGAGAAGATCGTCGCCGAGCAGGCGCGCACCGACTACCAGGTCGAGGTCCTCGACGAGAGCGAGAAGCACCCCTTCCTCGAGAACGCCAAGGTCACCTACCGCAGCGTGCGCTCGGAGCACTTCACCGTGCGCGGCGACTTCGAGGTGGACCTGCTGGTCGAGGCGGCCAAGAACATGGAGCGCGCGATGCGCGTCATGGAGGTCGTGGCCGAGGGCTACACCGGCTTCTCCCCCGACCCGGCCCGCTGGATCAGCGACAACTCGCACTTCCAGGACAAGGACAGCTACGTCCAGATCCTCAAGGCCAACGCGGACTTGATGACGGCCGAGTCCCTGGCCTTCCGCATCGAGCACACCCGCGCCTCGGCACTGATCCAGCAGGGCACGGCCCTGGGCATCGGCGCGCCGCTCAACGAGCAGGGCGTCTACGACTCGGCCGTGCGCAGCGTGGCCCAGTCCTACTCGGGCCTGCGCACGCCCGCCTTGCGCGAGGGCATCGGCCACACGATCGTGGGCATGATGTTCAACAACAACCGCCAGTTCATCGTCGACCGCAGGGAGCAGCTGCGCACGACGACCGGTGAGGAGGACATCGAGCGCTTCTCGCCCAACATGGACACCTGGAAGGACCTGGCCCTCGAGGCCGCCTGGAAGCTGTCCGAGGGCACGCCCGCCGCCAACCTGCCGCTGATCACCGCGGACAAGTTTCCGGACGACGCGCGCATCAAGTCCTGGTCCTTCGTCGACTACCTGGTGCGGCGCGACCCAACCCTGATGCACGCGCTGGACAAGCTCACGGACCAGCGCCACCCGCTCAAGGTCGAGAGCCAGTTCGCCGAGGAGAACGACGTCACCCTCGCGCAGCTCGAGAAGGAGTGGAAGGACTTCTGGACCGAGGCCAGCCCGGTCCTCAAGGCGATCAAGAACAACACGCCGCCCCTCGCGACGGTCAACAAGGACGTCGCGAAGTGGCTCGAGGCGTTCAACAAGGAGCGCAAGGAGCGCGGCGTGACCGAGGTCACCTGGAGCGCCGACTACTCGGGCCGTTGCCGCGAGCACGTGCAGTACCTCATCACCAACGAGGAGGAGCGCGGCCCCGACAAGCTGCAGGGCCAGAACCCCGAGCTCGAGGGAGGCTCCCACCTGGGCCACATGTTCGCGCAGATGGCCCTCGTCTCTGCGCCCGCGCCGAAGAAGCCCAAGGACCTCTTCAACGACTGGATGCACGTCCCGGGCTACCGCGACGCGCTGATCAACCAGAGCCTGCGCACGATCGGCCTCTACTACGAGGACGACGTCCTGGTCGTCGACGCGATCCGCGGCCTCGGCCGCGCGCCCGAGGGCAAGGGCGGCTACGCCGTCTACCCCTCTAACACCCGCGACGCGATCCCGACCTCGATCGAGATCAGCCAGCTCAGCAGCGAGGTGCGGCGCCTCTTCGAGAACGCCGGCCACACGGACCTCGAGGAGGTCGGCTACCCGATCAGCCTGCACCACTTCGGCAACGGCGGCCTGCCCGGCAACCGCGACAGTTACAAGTGCGTGATCCGCGTCCAGGGCGAGGAGGTCGAGGGCCTGATGCACATCGCCGACGGCGGCGGCAACCGCCGCACCTCGGCCCCGGGCATGGTCGTCTTCTACCCCCTCAAGCCCTTGCGCAAGGGCATGGAGCACGAGGTCGTCTGGACCTTCGAGTACGAGCGCGGCACGGCGCGTACGGCGATCAAGTTCAACACTTGATGCAAGCCTGGTTGAAGACCGGCCCTCCGTCGCGCGAGCAGCGGGGGGCCGGTTCGTGTTCGGGACATGGCAGCGTGGTCGACCGGGGGGTCCCGGCTCGAGGTCACGACGGAACTGAGGTCCACTCCTGGTTCGAGCTCCCGGCCGAGAGAAGGCCGTGGAAGCTCGCCGGCAAGTACACCTTGTCCGCAGGGTTCTTGCTGATCTCTGCGTAGCCGGCGATGACCTTCTGAGCCAGCAAGAGCTGGACCGCAGCCTCGGGTCCAACGACAGGAGCGAGTGCTCCGAGGAAGGCTGACTCCGCGGTAGCCCGGATCTCCATTGCCTTGGCTTCTCCTTCCGCACGAATCACACCAGCGTCTCGCTCTGAAGATGCAAGCGTGATCCGCGCTTCGGCCGACCCGGTCGAGCGCAGCACCTCAGCCCGCGCGGACCGCTCAGCCTCCATCTGCTGACGCATCGCATCGGCGGTCTGTTCGTCGTAGACGATCTCCTGAATATCGACTCGAGTGAGCTCGACCCCCCACTTCTCCATCGTGGGCGCAAGCTGGGTGGCGATGCTGCGACTGATTTGATCACGTTGACCAAGCAGCTCGTCGAGCGTCGCGCGACCGATCTCAGACCGAAGCGCGTTGAGCGCCGTGTCGTGGACGGAGCGCGGGAGGTGGTCAACCTTGTACAGGGCCTGCTGTGCCTTCTTGATTCGCCAATAGACCGAGGCATCGACGTGAGCGAGGGTCACGTTGTCCTTGGTCTGGCACTGCCGAGCCGGCGTGTCCGTTTGCTGCTCGGACAGCTCGATGAAGACGGCCTCCTTGTTGGCGGTGTCCGCCCAATCCAAGTCGACTCGTCTGATCTTGTCGAGGATGGGCACCTTGAAGGACAGTCCCGCGGTCCTCGTCGCGTGGTACCTGCCGAGTCTCTCAATTAGAACAACGTGGTTCTGGGGAACGGTGAACGCAAACCCGAAGAATGTGTGCATGACGGCCTCCTCGCCTGTGTTTGGCGGATCGTCGTTGGAAGGATCGAACTCCCTACAATGCCAGTCGCGCTCGAAAGCGAGAGCTAAATTCCGACCGGGTCACGCCACGCTCGCTCACCCAGTGCCGAATCAGGGTTCTCGTTGGAGGCCTACTTCACCGACTCGTTGAACTCCGCCCGCTCCGCGCACAGCTCGAGCACGCGGGACTGATAGCGCAGGAGGTAGATCGTCCGGTTGCGCGTGCTCAGGAGGAGGTGCTGGAGCTTGGCCTCGTAGTTCGCGTACTGGGCGCCCGCCTTGTGGACGGTGTCCAGGATCACGTCGAGCTGCTCCATCATCGGCTTGAGCCGGACGTAGGTGCGGTAGTGGGGCTTGAGGTTCTTCTCCATGGCCTTGTGGACCTTGGAGATGCGCTCGGTCGGCTCGAGGGCCTCGAGGTAGGCGAGCGCCTCGGCCAGCCCCTCCTGCACCTTGACGATTTCCTTGAGCTTGACCTCGCTCGGGGACTTCTTCTTGAAGCGCAGCGTGGGCAGCTTGCCCTCGCCCTCACAGACCAGGCACTCGAAGCGACCCTGCTTCTTGCAGCCGGTGCACTTGACGACGTTCTCGACGCCCTCCGGGGTGCTCGTCTTGAACTCGCCGAAGCCGGCGCACTGACCGCAGTCGAACCAGCCGCTGCCGGCGCAGAAGGGGCAGGGCAAGGCCTCCAGCGGGTCGTGCAGCTTCCCGCTGCCGGTGCAGGTGCGGCACGGCGCGGTCTTCTTGCCGGAGCACTCGGTGCAGCTCGGCATCTCGACGCCGTTGCAGCCCGCGCAGGTGTTCACGCCGCGCCCCTTGCAGGCCGGACACTCGTGGTCGTACGGGACCCACTGCTTGAGCCCGTCCTCGTCGAGCACCGTCTCCCGCTCGATCTCGATCTCGGGGATCTTCTCGAGAAGCTGCGCGTTGGCGAGCGAACCCAGGGAAACGATCAGGGTCAGGGCGAGGAGGTGGCGCATCCAGGACATGCGGCCAGCCTACCCCAGACCGCGGAACACGAGGCAATCAGTCCAGGCTGATCCGCCGGCCCTCAGCCGCCGACACGTAGGCGCTGTAGATCACCTTGGTGACCTCGAGGCCGAGCAGGCCGTCCGAGGCCGCGGGGCGTCCCTGCGCCACCGCCTGGGCAAAGTCCGCGCACATGGCCAGGTGGCCCGACGACCAGTCCTCGTTCGGGATGGCGTAGTTCCAGCCCGCCTGGGTGCTGGCCTTCTCCATGACGTACTCGTCCCCGAAGGCGCCGTCGCTGGCCGCGTAGGTGCGCAGCATGTCGTGCGGCGAGAGGTTGCACTTGAGGTGCCCGGTCGAGGCCATGATCTCGAGCTTGCTCTCCATCCCGCCCAGCTGGTTGTCCGAGCCGTAGGCCACGCCGCGGGTGCCGTCGGAGAAGTGAATCAGCGCGCAGCCCCAGTTCTCGACGTCGACCCAACCGGTCGCGATCGTCGGCGTCGCACCGCGCGCAGCCGGCACGGACAGGTCGGCGACCTCCGCCGTCACGGCCACCGGGCGGATCGGCTGCCCGTCGCGGGCCACCCCCTCCGCGCGCTTCAGCGCGATCATCGCGCCGATCGGGTGCGCCGCGAGGCGGATCAACGCGCCGCCGCCGTTGTAGCGCCACAGGCGCGAGTAGGGCGTGTGCGAGCCCGAGTGGCTCTCCCAGCCGCGGAGCTCGAGGGCGACCGCGTCACCTGCACGCAACAGCTCGCCCGCACGCCGGATCGCCGGCGCGTGGACCCAGTTCTCGCCGTACATGAGCTGCACACCCGCGCTCGCGCAGGCGTCGACCATGGCCTGGGCGTCGGCCACCGCCAGCTCGAGCATCTGCGCGCGCGGCGTGGCCGAGACGTCCGCGTCGCTCGCGTCCTCGGCCAGGTCCTGGCCCACGTAGGCCGTCAACGGCTTCGTGCAGGCCACGTGCTTGCCGGCTGCCGCGGCGCGCTCGGTGAACGGGCGGTGCAGGTGGTTGGGCACGCACAGGTCGACGAGGTGCACGTCGTCCCGGGCCAGGAGCTCGTCCAGGTCCGCGCAGGTGTTGGCCACCTGGTGCTGGTCGGCGAAGGCCTGGGCCTTCTCCTGGGTGCGGGAGCAGACGGCGACGAGGCGCGCGTCCACGCCACCGACGTTGGAGTAGCAGCGGGCGCGGGTCTGGGCCAGGAAGCCGGCGCCGACCAGGCCGACGCCGACGGATGCGGGAGCGCTCATGGGGCTGGTGTGCCGGAGGAGAAAACGGTACGGGCACGCTCCAGGATCTCGAGGTTGCCAATGTCGAACCAGGTACCTTCCAGCGGCATGGCTTGCAGCGCCCGTTGGGTGTGCAGCCACTGCATGAAGTACCCGGGAGCGTCGTGGTTCGACTCGTCTCGGAGGTAGTTGGCGAGCTGGGCCCGGACATCCCCGGGGAGAAAGTACAGGCAGATGGAAGCCAGGGGGCTCTCGGGATCGTCGGGCTTCTCGCGGAACGAGGTGACCGCGCCCGCCCTGTCGAGGGTGACCTCGTTGTACCGGCGCGGCGGGATCTCGCCCTCGATCTCGCGCACGATCAACAGCGGGTCCGTTGGGTTCTCGCGGAAGCGCGCGGCGTAGGGCGCTAGGGAGAAGTCGACGAGGTTGTCGCCGGCGGCGATCAAGAGCGGACAGGTGCTGTCCTCGATCGAAGCGATGGCGAGGTGCATGTCGCCGATCGCGCCGAGCTTCCCCTCGTCGTCCTGGGCGCCGTCGTTCAGGACGCGCACGGGCACGCAGCTGTCGAGGCCCTCGCTCCAGCGCACGAAGTCCGCGTGGAAGCGACCGTTGGCCACGACGATCAGCTCGTCGACCTCGTCGAGCTCGAGAATGCGCCGCACGAGCCAATCGACCACGGTGCGCGGGCCGACCGCGAGCAGGGGCTTGGCCCGATCACGGGTGAGGGGGTACATGCGGGTCGCGAAACCCGCGGCGAGGACGATGGCCTTCATGCGAGGGGAGGGAGCTGCGAAGTCTAGCAGCTCCCTCCCTCCCACCCGGTGGGCGTGGCGACCCGGGTCATCCCGAAACGGAACGTCTGCCGACAATGCCAATCGCTACCGCGGAACCATTTCAATTTCTTCCTGCGTCACCCCGTCGAAGGCCGCGAGGCGTTTCACCAGCGCGGCGAACGGTGCGCCCTCGAAGACCAGCTTGCCCGCGCCGGGCACGAGGGCCGTGTGCGCGTCGATCGGGATCAAGGAGAGGGTGAAGCCCAACCCCGGGCTGAGTTCGATCGAGCCCGCCCGACGCCCACGCGCTCCCTCGAGCGCGGTCTGCCACCAGGGCGTGTCCTTCGCGATCGGCTCGAAGCTGGCCTTGCCCCAGCCGTTGCACAGGGCCCTGGTCTCGTCGCGGGAGAAGGTGTGCATGTAGCCGTGCTCGGGCGTGCGCCAGTGGGCGGTCAAGCTCAACCGCCGCTCGAAGAACGCGGGCACGTCCTGCAGCACGTCGAGGGTCTGCTCGAGGCGCTTGGCCGCCGCCTCGTCGGAGCTCCGACCACGCAGGAGCTGCTCGAGCTCGTCGAACCAGTCGTCCGAGATCCACAGGCAGCCTACGCCTTCGATGCGCACGACGTCGCAGAGGAACGGGCGCAGGGGACTCGCCTCCCGCTCCAGCTCGTGCACGGTGTGGGTCGTGCCATCTTCGAAGTGCAGGCGCACGACGCGACCGGTGACGGGGAGCGTCGGCTCCTCGCGCGGGGCGAAGGCGCGGCGCAGGGTGTCGCGCAGGGCCTTCAGCGTCGCGGCGTCCTCGATCACGAGCACCTTGCCCCCGGCGCCGGGGTCGATCTCGACGCGGGTGAGCTCCGCCGCGCCCAGGATCCCCATGCGCAGCGCAGCCTGCTTGACCCGCGCCTCCGGCAAGGGGTTCTCGACGAACAGGTCGACCGGGCAGCCTTCGCGCTCGGCCACGTGACGCTCGAGGCGCTCGAAGAACGCGGGCGCGACGTGCAGCAGACCCAAGCTGTGATGCGACAGCTGGTGCTCGCCGAAGTACATCGTTCCGAGCTCGCGCCCGTCCGCGAGGTGCAGATCGACGCCGGTGCGGAAGCCGTAGTGGTCCAGGGGCGCGAAGGGGTACTGGTCCTTCTCGATCCGCTGCTCGACGCGGAAGAGCGCGCGCAGCTCGGCGACCAGGTCCGGGTCGGTCACCTGCAGGCGGTGGGCGTTGCCGCCGAGGCCGTACTCGACCTCGAGGGAGGTGAAGGGCGCGTCCAGGTCCTCGACCGTCCAAGGCTTGGGCTTGGGGCGCTCCGGCAGCTTGAAGACGGTCATGTCGACCGGCTCGCCGAAGTGCGCGCTCAAGTAGGCGTTCATCGCCTTGGTGAAGCGCGGGTGGATCTTGACGATGCCGCCGCCGTGGAGCCACTCGCTGTCACCGGCGACGCTGACCGACCTGGTGGTCCCGTCCTTCTGATGGAAGACGAGCCGAGCGGGGGGGATCAGGCCCATGCTGATGTCGTTCTGGATCGAGGTGACCTCGAGCTTGGCCATCAGCGCCTCGACCTCCTTCGGATCGTCGATGCGCACCTCGCGCTCGTCCGACAGCTTGATTTCGATCGCGATCGCGTCGGCGAACGGCTCCTCGTCCCAGGTCGTCGCGAAGCCGACCGCGGCCGCGCTGCCGAGGGCCAGGGTGGCGAGCTTCGCCTTGAGCGAGCCGAAGAGGCCCTTGGCGGCGACGCTGGTGCCGACCACGGGGATCGCGAGGCGCGTGGGGATCTCGCCGAGCAGCTCGGCGCTCAGGGGCGCCAGGCCCGCGTAGCCCAGGTGCTCGAGGCGCGTGCGCAGGACGCCGAGACCCCGCTCGACCCGCGCCTGAGCGGTCGACAGCGAGCACTCGAGCGTCTCCGCGATCTCGCGCAGCTTGCAGCCGTGGAAGAAGCGCAGCACCAGCGGCAGGCGCAGGTCGGCCTCCAGCTCCATCAGGGTCGCGCGCACGACCTCGAGGTCCTCCTGGCGCTCGCACTCGGAGGTCGGCGTGCGTTCGTCGACCTCGCCGCGTTCCAGCGCCCGGCGCGATTCCCGCGTCGCGCGTCGCCGCCCGGCACGCAGGGCGTCGAGGGCTGCGTTGACCGTGGCGCGCGCCACGTACGCGCCGCGCTCGTCGGTGGGCCCGGCGCTGCG
>JAQBVH010000007.1 GCA_027623615.1 Planctomycetota bacterium
GGGAAAGCGGGGAGTGATTCGTGGGGAGTTGGAATCCCGGCCTGGGGCGGCGTGGGAGGTGGCTGGAGTGGGGGGAGTACGGTGCCGCACCAGGAACGCGAAAGGGGCCTCCGCCGGGTTCGGCGGAGGCCCCTCGTTTAGGTGAGCAGCTTCTAAAGGAACGTGATGCAGATCCCCTCGGTGAAGTTGTTCGTCGGGCCCGGGTTGTTGTCGCGGAACCACGCCTGCCAGTACCAGGTCTCGCCCGGGTTGATCGCGACGTGGCCGCCCGGGGTCGGGACGTCGGTCAGGTCGAGTTGGAGGGAGAACTCGCCGGTCGCACCGGTGCTCAACACGTTGGCCGTGTGACGCCCGATCTGGCCGCCGAGGCACAGGTTGCCCTGGGAGCCCGGTGGGATCACGAAGCCCTGAGTCGTCGAGTTGATGAAGTAGCCGAACTCGTTCGCGGGCATCTGGACGGCGTCGAGGCGCACGAAGTTGTGGATGACCTCCTCGCTCCCGAAGGCAGCGATCACCGCTGGCGCTCCCGAGGAATTCAGGTTGGCCGGACCGCAGAAGTTCGTCCCGATCGGGTTGCCGCCGACGCCGCTCATCACGAGCTGGACCCCGTTGAGGGAGTCGTCGCTGGCGTTCGAGGAGATGTCGATCACCAGCAGGCCCGAGGCGTCCACGGTCACCGTGTGCAGGGCGAAGGTCACCCCCTGTGCGTGACCGCCCGGAAAGGCGCCGCCCACGACCTGGGCACCGCCGATGCCGGCCGGCACGTCGACCAGGCTGAACAGGCTCGCGCTGTCCGGAGCCATCGCGTACGTGTACACCTCGTACTCGCCGGGCAGCAGGTCGTTGAAGGTGATCGTGTACGGCTCGCCGATGCAGTACATGATGTCCTCCATCAGGAGCGCGTGGTCCCCCGAGGCCACCGGCTCGTCCGCGTCGAGCAGCGTGAACGAGTCCCCCGGGTTCAGGCAGACGAAGTCCGCGGTCACGCCGGTCACCGCGCCGTTGATGTCGCTCAGCGGCGGCGTCGTGTAGCTGTTCTGGCCCTGCAGTGGGTCCGCGTCGATCCAGTGCCAGGCTCCGACCTGACCGGAGGCAGCACCGTAGCCCGACGAGGGCGGGCCGTTCCCGTTGAACGCGCCGGCTCCGCCGACGTCGAGGTTGAACGACTGGGCCGACGCGACGGCCGTCAGGACCAGGCAGAGGATGCCGCGGGAGAGCAGGTGATTCATGTCGACTCCGTGGTGGAACGGGGAGGCTTGCCTACACCCAGCCTACACCTGGGCCTGACGCGCGAAGGCGCGCGTTTTCGGGACCCGAGGTTCACGCCACCAGGGGGCCGGATCCAAGGTCGCGTTCCGGTTTCCGCCCCCCCGCCGTCTAGCATGCCGGTCATGTCGATCGAACGCGTGATCGTGTTGGGGGCGGGCGCCGTCGGGGGAGCCATCGGCGGACTGCTGCATCGCGCCGGCGTGTCAGTCGTGTTGCTTGCCCGCGGCGAGCACGGACGTGTCCTGCACGAGCGCGGCTTGAACCTGCGCCTCCCCGAGGGCGAGCAGCTGCTCTCCATACCCACGCTGACGAGCCCCGCCCAGGTGACCTGGCGCGCGGGTGACCTCGTGCTCTGGAGCACCAAGCTCCAGGACGGTCGCGCCGCCCTCGACGATCTGCGCGCGGCCGCGGGCCGCGAGGTCCCCGTCGTCTGCGCGGTGAACGGCGTGGACGGAGAGGTCTGGGCCGAGGAGCGCTTCTCGACCGTGCTCTCTACGCTCGTCTGGCTCCCGGCTACGCACCTCGTGCCGGGGGAGGTGCGCCTCTACACCGGCGCGATCCGCGGAGTCCTCGACACCGGTCCAGGCAGCGAGCTCGCAGGCGAATGGTGCCGACACCTGCGCGCCGCAGGCTTCGATGCCCTCGTGCGCGACGACATCGCGCGTTGGAAGCATGGCAAGTGGCTGACCAACCTCGGCAGCGCAGCCCAGGCGCTGGTCGAGGACGACTGGCGCGCCGTGGCCGAGGAGGCGCGGGCCGAGGGCGTGCGCGTCCTCGCTCGGGCCGGACTCGCGTACGTGCCCGTCGAGGAGCTGCTCGAACGCTGCGCGTGCGTGCAGATGACGGCCGTGGACGGCGAGGAGCGCCAGGGCGGCTCCACCTGGCAGAGCCACCACCTCGGCAAGCCCATGGAGACCCCCTGGCTTGAGGGCGCGCTGGCAGCCCTCGCCCTGGCGCATGCCGTAGCGGCCCCGGTCAACGCCGCCCTCGCCTCCGCAGCCGAGGAGCGCCGCCGCCTCACCGCCGCCGATCTGCTCAGCGACCAGGGATCTCGTTGACCGTGTAGTACGCGTGTCGGTGCACGAGCTCGCCGCCGTCGGCGGAGCGGATCGGCGCGAGGTCGAACTCGTAGACGTGGCCCCTGGTGAACTCCTTCAGGCTGATCACGGCCTCGCGCCCGTCCTCGCTGACGGTCACGCCCGTCACCTCGGGCTTGGTCTGGTCGACCTCCGGTCCTCCGTAGGCACCGTGGTAGATGTGGGTGAAGGTGCCGAGGGTGTAGCTCTCGATCTTCCCGGCGCTCTCGCGATCCACCGGCTGCGTGAAGCGCACACGGAACCCGTCCGGCGTGATCGTGACGCGCTCGATCTCGAAGGGCGTCACGCCCGTGAAGTCGATGCGCTGCAGGGCGAACGGCGCCGTGCCGCGCACCGGCCAGCCGCGGTTCGTGCCGCCGGTGAGCAGGTTGCCCTCGGGCGTGAACTGCACGTTGAGGATGCCTGTCGCGAGGCCTTCGCGGAACGGATAGCAGGCGCCCTGCCAGACGCCGTTGACCTCTTCGGTCGTCGCGCGCATCACCACCGAGAGGCTGAAGTCGCCGAGGAAGAGCTGGCCTGCGAAGGGCCCGAAGGCGCCGCCGGTGCGCTCGACCCGAAAGCCGGTGATCGAGCGCCCCATGCGCACGTAGGGGAAGACCACGGCGTAGGGCACGAGCTCCGGCACTCGCTCGCGCTCGGTGAGGATGCGCGTGCCCGACTCGGGCACGTTCGGCGCGTCGCCGATGTCGGCGAAGGGGTACCAGTTGAAGCTGATCGGGTGGCCGAGGAAGGCCCCCTTGGACACGGCCTTTAAGCTGCACGAGGAGTTCCACGGCCCCTGGCTCTCGATCATGAAGAGCGCGCCGTGCTCGTCGAAGCCGATGCCGCCGGGGCTGCGCGCGCCGCTGGCCCAGGGGATCGACTCGCCCTCGGGCGTGACCTTCATCACCCAACCGCGGTAGAGGGCGCGGCTGTGGTAGCTGGCCGAGAGGCCGAGGGCGACGAACTGGTTGCCCTCGGGATCGAAGTCCGAGCCGAAGGCGTACTCGTGATAGTGCTGGTAGCCCCACGCGTCGCTGATCACGTCGTAGCGGTCGGCGCGGCCGTCGCCGTCGCTGTCGCTGACGCGGGTCAGCTCGCAGCTCTGGGTGACGTGCAGGGCGCCGCCTGAGATATGCAGCCCGAAGATCTCGTCGAGGCCCGTGGCGAAGCGGTGGTAGGTCGGCTCGGGGCGCTCGTCGTCGATGCCGTCGATGAAGAAGATGTCGCCGCGGCGGGTGCCGACCGCGACCCGGCCATCGGGCATGACGCAGAAGGCGCCGGCCTCGACGACCTCGCCGGGGGGCATGGGGATGTCGACGACCTTGTAGTGCTGCCGCTCCTTGAGCAGCGTGCCCCAGGTCGCGCCGAGGTCCTCGGGCGGCGCGGCCGGCGTCGCAGCCAGGATGAGGAGGAGACTAGAGAAGCTCATAGCCGATGACGATCTCGGTGGTGCCGGGCTCGAGGTCGAAGGTCAGGATCCACTCGGTGCCGCCCTCGCTGGGGCGCTCGAGGACGGGGACGTCGGGCAGGGTGATGCGCAAGCCACCGCCCTCGATCGTCTTCTCGTCCACGCGTTTCGAGTCGCCGGCGAAGAGGCGGAAGTGGAGGCGATCCGCCGACTCGGTCGTGAGCGTGAGCCTTCGCATGAAGGGCACGCCCCTGCTCTCGCGACTGCCCGTGAAGAAGTCCTCGAGGCGATCTTCGATCAGTACGTCCCCGCTCCGGTACCGCAGAGTCGGCACGTCGTCTCCATCAAGGTGGTAGCCGAGGAAGCGATACCCGTGCCGCCGCCCGTAGGTCGGGTCGGGATCGACCGGCGCCTCCTCGGTCTTCACGGGCATCGCCGGCCAGGGCGTCTCGTCGTCGGGCAGCCGCCAGAAGGCCACGTCCCGATGAAGCTGAATCGCGCGGCCGCGCGGGTTGAAGTCGCCGGCGCCCTGGCCTTGCCAGTTGACCGAGACGAAGTCGCCCTTCCAGAGCGCCGCGAGGGTGCCGTGATTCGCGTCGAAGGCGTAGTTCAACCCGCCGGGATAGCCGACCGCGATCCCGCGGAAGCCCGCCACGCGGCTGCGCCCGCGATACGTGAGCACCCGATCGGTCACGTCGAGGTTGTTGTGCTCGCGCGCGAGTCCCTTGGGATCAGGCGCGGAGCGACAGAGGGCCTGGATCTGGGTCTCGGTGTGCCCCTCGAGGATCCCGTCGTGCGCCGCGACCCCGCCCGGCCAGGACTGGGGCATCACGATGCCGGGGCGGTAGGCCTCCGGGTCGATCAGGAAGCGCGCGAACCAGTCGAACTGGATGCGCTCCGGGGTCGTGATCAGGTCGACGCCGCGGAAGGTGAGCGAGGGCTTGCCGTTGAAGTCGTGGCAGCTCACGCAGGCGAGGCCGGTCGTGCCCATCAGGTCGCGACCGCCGTCGCGCCAGGCGCGGTCCTCGTCGCCCTGCGACGGTTCCTTGAAGGGGTAGGCCTCGACCTCGTCGAGCATCGCGAACAGGGTGGGGAGGCGCTGCACGTTCTCCTCCCCGAAGCGCGGCATGCGGGTGTGCATGTAGTTGCGCACGCTGCGGCCGTCGTAGAGCACCTGCGCGAGCCACTCCGGCTGCAGCTTCGCGCCAGCCAGGGTCATCGTCGGTGGCATCCGCGCGTGATCGCCGAGGTCGTGCTGGTTGGTGTGGAAGTAGGGATCGCGCTCGGCGCCGGGGCCGCCGAAGTCGTCGCGGGTGTGGCAGGCGATGCAGTTGAGCTTGACGAGGGTGGCCTGCACCTCAGCCTTGGCCATTGCGGTGGGGTCGACCTCCCCAGGGGAACGGTTCTGTGCAGCACCAATCATGAGGCGCTGCGCCTCGCTCAAGGCGAAGCGTGGTACCCCCTTCGCGTCCGGCGAAAGGCAGCCCTGTTCATGCAAGTCGCCCTTGCCGTTCCAGCCCGACGCGTCACGCTTCGGCGGCGGCGGAATGTGCTCGGCGTTCGCGTGGCACGCCGCGCAGCCCAGTTCCTGGAAGCGCTTGCGGCCCCGCTCCACCTGCTCGGTCGGGTAGATCCCCCAGTTGGAGGAGAACGGCGCCCGCGCGTCCCGAAGCAGGTAGTGGGCCAGCGCGCTTGCCTCGCTCCGGTTCAGCCCGAAGTCGGGCATGCGCCCGGCCGGTCGCGCGACGTGGGGCGCGAACAGGAACTCGGCCAGCCCGTCGAGCGGGTACTTCGCTGGAACATGCGCCAAGGAGACGCTGCCGTCGAGCTTCGGGACCGCGCCGCCGTCGAAGGCCGGGACCTGGGGATCGTGGCAGGCAACGCAGCCGACCTCGTGGAACAACCGCTCCCCGCTCGCGGCGAGCTCCGGATCGGACTCGGTCTTCCCGGGGGTCCCACCCGAGGTCAGCTCCAGATAGATGGCCAGGTCCGAGGCGTCCTGCTGCGCGTGCGGCCCCTCGAGCAGGTGGGGCATTCTCGTCCCCGGCTGAACGCCGTGCGGGTCGAGCAGGAACGCCGTCAAGTAGCCGCGGTGCATGCGGCCGTTCAGGCCGGTGAGGTCTGGGCCTGGCGGGGCAGCCAGCTTCCCAGGGCCGTAGGGCATGAGCTTCACCCCCTCGTGACAGGCCGCGCAGCGCAGCTCCTCGAGCAGCACCCAGCCCTGCCCGTACGAGTCCAGGCCGTGATTCCCTTCCAGACCTGGAATCACCGGAGACCGCTCCTGCGATTCCGCGATGGCCGGCAAGAGCAGTAGAAGGATTCCGAGTCCGCGCATGGCGGAGATTGTAGGCGCACGAGGGCGACTGCCCCCATCCACACGCAGCTCGGGCCAGCTCCCTTGTCCGCTCGCCACTCTCCGCTGCCCCTGACTCTGCTGCGAATTGGTTTCGGCGCGTGCCTCCTGTGGGACGGGATCGGCCTGATGCGTTGGGCGCCCTACTGGTTCGAGAGCGCGGCGTATCCGGCAACAGTCTTACTTGGCGTGTGGGCGTTGGCGGCGCTGGGCCTGACCCTTGGTGCGTTCACGCGCACCTGCGCCGTCGTCAATTACGTGGCGTGCGTCTGGTTCGACGTGCAGACGCGCCTCGCCGGTGCCGCGCGAAGCGCAGGAGCTTGGCCGACATCACCTCGCGCTCGAGCGGGGGCCAGGTGATGCGGAAGTTCCAGGAGCCGAGCAGTGCGTCCTCTTCCAGGTACCAGGCCCGGGGCGTGACCCCCTTCACCCCGCCCAGGCCGTGCTGGACGAGGACGTGCACGCCCTCGCTGACACACAAGAGGAACGCCAGCGTCCAACCGGTCATCGCGCGACACCGCCCGGTGGCGAACGGTGGCGAACGGTCGCCGAGGTCTCGAGGGACGGCCAACGACTGATCGAGCGACTGACCCCTGACGGGGCGATCCGGGCCGAGCTCGGCGCCCGGCTAGCTCGCCTGCGCAAGCAGCGCGGGATCACGCAGGAGGACCTGGCCCAGGAGGCCGGGCTGGGCGTCGCCACCTTGCGGCGCCTCGAGGACGGCAATGACGCCCGGCTCGGATCGTGGTTGCGCCTGCTGAAGGCGCTCGACCTGGCTGCCTCGATCGACGCGTTACTGCCCGAGGAGCATCGGTCACCGATGGCCGAGGTCAAGACGCCGCGGCGCAGCACTGGCAAGCCGAGCACAGATTTCGTCTGGGGGGACGAGCGCAGGTGACCACGGCGACTGTCAAGTTGTGGGGCACCGTGATCGGCTACGTGTCGATGGACCACGGCGAACGCTTCGCGCGCTTCGAGTACGACCCCGGGTTCGTCAAGGCCGGCATCGAGCTCGCTCCACTGCAGATGCCGGTGCGACCCCGGCACGTGGTTCAGTTCCCCGAGCTGCACCCGCGTTCGTTCCACGGGCTCCCGGGTCTGCTCGCGGCAGCCTGCCCGACCGCTATGGCAATCGCCTGATCGATGTCTGGCTCGCACGCACCGGCCGCACGCCCGAGCAGTTCAACGCCGTCGACCGGCTCTGCTACACGGGCCGCCGCGGCATGGGCGCGCTCGAGTTCGAACCGGCCACCGGCGAGGGAGACCACGACCGCGCCCTCGAGGTCGCAGAGCTCGTCGAGCTCGCGTCGATGGCGTTCGCCCGCAAGGCGGCGCTCGAGGCGCAGCTCGCGGGCGAACAGGCCGAAGGTGCGCTGCTCGACATTCTCAGCGTCGGCGCGTCGGCGGGCGGCGCGCGCGCCAAGGCGGTGATCGCGTTCGACCCGGCAACCAGGCAGGTGCGCTCGGGACAACTCGACCTGCCGCCCGGCTTCGAGCACTGGCTGATCAAGTTCAACGGCGTCGAGTTCAACGGCTACCGGGGCGTCACCGACCCGGCTGGATACGGCCTGCTCGAGTACGGCTACTCCAAGATCGCCAAACGCTGCGACGTCGTGATGACCAAGTGCGACCTGCTGCAGGAGAACGGCCGCAGTCACTTCATGACGCGTCGCTTCGATCGCGACGCGGACGGCGCCAAGCGCTTCGTGCAGACGTTCGCCGCGGTCGGACACTTCGACTACTACGAGAGCGGCGCGTGCTCCTACGAGCAGCTGTTCCTGGCGATGAAGCGGCTCGGCATGCCGAAGGCCGAGATCGAGCAGCAGTACCGGCGCGTCGTCTTCAACCTCGTCGGCTGCAACCAGGACGACCACGTCAAGAACACGGCGTTCCTGATGGATCGCCAGGGCCAGTGGCGGCTGACGCCGGCCTACGACCTGTGCCACGCCGAAGGCAGCGACTTCACCCGCAACCAGCAGCTCAGCCTGGGCGGCAAGACCAACGGCTTCGTCCTCGAGGACCTCGCCGCGCTCGCCGACGACGCCGAGCTACCGCGCGGCCGCCACAAGGCGATCGTCGAGCAGACCGTCGAGGCCTTCACGGGCTGGGACGAGCTCGCCGACGAGCTCGGCGTGCCTGACGCTCTCGCACAGCACGTGGCGCGCACGCTGCGACTGCGCTGGTAACGACGACCGACGCACCCTCCGTACTACTTCAACTCCTTCACCCAGACGTTGCGGAAGCTCAGGGTGTGCGGCCGGCCGTGGTCCTGCAGGCCGAGGTGGCCCGTCAGGGGGCGAATCTCCATCGGCGTGCCCTTCAGGTCCACGTCGATGATCTGCGCGCCGTTGAGCTCGACGATCAAGCGTGAGCCGCGAGCGACGATGACCATGCGGTTCCATTCCCCCGGTGCCGCCGAGCGGTTCTCCGAGGCGCCGACCGTCTGGATGATCCCGCCGTGGTCGTGGTGGGTCATCTCGCCCTCCTTGCCGAAGCAGTCGAGGATCTGGGCCTCGATGCCGCCGTGCACCGGGTTCGCCGGGTCGGCGATGCGGAAGAAGACGCCGCTGTTGCCGCCCTTGGGGTATTGGTATTCGAGGTCGAAGACGAAGTCGCCGTACTTGCGCTCGCTGATCAGGTAGGCGCCGAAGCGCTGCCAGCCGCTCTCGCCTTCGCGCGGGTCGATCACGAGGTCGCCGCGCTCTGCGAACCAGTTGCCCTCCGTCGGCAGCCAGCCCGTCAGGTCCTTGCCGTTGAAGAGCTGGTCCCAGTCGCCGCTCGCGTCCTTGATCTCGCGGATCTGGAGGCCTCGCCAGGCAACCTCGAACGGGCCCTGCCCCTGGCCGATGCCGTGCACCTGCAGCCCGATGAAGCCGCGCGGGTGCGAGGCGTACTTGCCCTCGTCGACGAGGTCCGAGATCTCTTCGCCGTTGATCCAGACCTGGATGCGTGGGCCGACCGCGAGGACGCGGTAGTCGTTCCACTCGCCGTCCCGGAAGTGCTTGTGCGGGATCAGCTTCTCTCGCGGGGTCATCCAGCCGCCGGCGGCCTCGCCGTAGAGGTAGCCCGCCTCGGCGCCCTTCGCGCCGCTGGACTCGATCTCGACCTGCGGGCCGTTCACGCGGCCGGTGAACCCGTCGCGCGTCGTCGAGCGGATCTGGACGCCGGAGTTCAGCTGGTCGTGGACCTTGACCTCGAAGCGCAGCTCGAAGTCGTCGTAACCCCGGTCGGTGCACAGGAACGAGTTCGGGCTGCCGTCGGCGGTCTTGCCGACGATCGCGCCGTCCTCGACGCGGTAGGTCGCCGTGCCGTTGCGCTGGGTCCAACCCTCGAGGGTCTCCCCGTCGAAGAGGTCCACCCAGCCCACGTCCACGGCGGAAAGGCCCGCGATCCACTCCTCCAGCAGGGCCACCCCGACCTGGTCGACCTCGTGGCTGGCCAGGTTCGGCATGCGGCCGTCGCCGAGGGTCTTGATGCGGTGCAGCAGCAGCGAGCGGGCCGGGTCGCCGGGCAGGACGATCTGCGCGCCCTCGATGCCCAGGTCCCCCTGGGTCGCATCCCCGAAGAGCAAGCCGGTCTCCGCGAGGGGTGTGTCGAAGCGCACGTCGAAGGCGGCGTTGCCCGGGCCCTTCGGGAAGTGGCACATGGCGCAGTTGACGTCGAGCCACGTGCGCACGCGCTGCTCGAGCGGAGCGTCCTCGTCGTCCAGGGCGGCGTAGCCGCTGCCCGACTCCATGGGTTGGTCGGCGAGCATCGTCAGCAGCCCCGACTCGAGCCAGCCCTCCAGCTGACCATCGTGGTCGAGCTGGTCGCCGGTCAGCCCGAGCACGTAGCCGGCGTCCGCGACGTGGCACTGGGCGCACTCCGCGCTCGAGGGCGCGTGCCAGGTGTCGACCCCGCTGCGGTTCCACAGCTCGATCTGGCGCCCCTCGGGAATGAGCTCGGCGTCGGTCTGGCGCCCGTTCCAGAGGTAGGTGCCGGCCTCCCAGCCCTGCGCGGTGCGCTTGATCAGCCGCGTCTCCAGCCAGCGCTCCTTGCCCCCGCGCGGATGCTGGAAGGACTTGATCAGGGTCGTCCCAACCGGCACGTCGAAGGCGCCGTCGGCGCGGTAGCCCAGCGACTTGCCCTTGGGCAACTGCATGCCGCGCGACTTGGTGGCGCCGTCGGACCAGAAGGGCACGTTGACCTCGTAGGCCGCGACCCCGTCCGCGAAGCGATGCTCGGAGAGCGAGGTGAAGAGCTCGGTCTCCGACAGCTGCTTGGGCCAGCTCGCGAGCGCCGCGCCCGGGGCCTCGCCCGGCAAGACGCGATAGATGCCCCCGTCGAAGCTGCACAGGTAGACCTCGCCGGCCTCGTCCGCGCCGAAGGAGGCGATGCTCCTGCCCGTCCGCGCGAGCAGCCGCGCCTCGGCCGTGCCGCGCTCGCCGAAGTCCGTGTCGAAGCCCCAGAGGTTGCCCGTCGCGTAGTCGCCGTAGACATAGAGACCGTCCAGCTCGGGGAAGCGCTCCCCGCGGTAGACGTGCCCGCCCGTGATCGAGATCCCGTCGCTGCGCGGATACTCGACCACGGGCAGGGCGTGCTCCGCCCCGTTCAACTCGACGCCGCCCTCGAAGGGATGGTTCGCCTCGAACGTGTTCCAGCCGTAGTTCCCGCCAGCGCGCAGCTCGTTGACCTCCTCCCAGAGGTTCTGCCCGACGTCCGCGCCCCAGACCCGCCCGGTCGAGCGGTCGACCGCGAGGCGCCAGACGTTGCGCAGGCCGTAGGCCCAGATCTCGGGTCGCGCGTCCTCGCGGCCGACGAAGGGGTTGTCGGCGGGCACGCTGTAGCCCTCCTCGCCCGAGACGTCGACGCGCAGCACCGCGCCGAGCCACGTGTTCAGGTTCTGGCCGTTGGCCTGGGGGTCGTTGGCGTGACCTCCATCACCGAACGAGATGAGCAGCATCCCGTCCAGGTCGAAGGTGACCGTGCCCCCGTTGTGATTGCGGAACGGCTGAGGCTGCTCGAGCACGACCGACTCGGAGTCGGGCAGCGCGCGGTTCGGGTCGTCCGGGTCGACGTGGAAGCGCGCCACGATGCCGACCTCGTCCTTCACGCTGGACGAGTAGTGCACGTAGAAGCGCCCGCTGGTCCTGTAGTCGGGGGCGAAGGCGAGGCCGAGCAGCCCCTCCTCGTTGCCGCGTCGGCTGATGCGCTCCCGGAGGTCGAGGAACACCCGGCTGGTGCGCGCCTCGGCATCGTTCGGGAAGACGCGGATGACCCCGTCCTGCTCGACCACGAAGACCCGCTCCGAACCGTCTCCGGCATGGGTCAGCTCGACCGGACGCTCGAAGCGCAGGAACGGGAAGGCGCGCTCGAGGGCGACACCCTCCTGGGCGACGGCGGGGACGGTCAGGACGAGAGCACAGAGCAGGCGGGAGAGCTGGGTCATGGAACACCCAGTCTAGGGAGGCACGGCGCCGGCGTCGGTTCAACCCTCGTCGAGAATCGGGCGCAGCACCCGACCCTCCACGTCAGTCAGGCGGCGTTCGATCCCGTTGTGGTAGTAGGTCAGCCGCTCGTGGTCGAGACCGAGGATGTGCAGCACGGTGGCATAGAGGTCATGCACACCCGTCACCTGCTCGACCGCCCGGTGCCCGAAGTCGTCCGTCGCGCCGTAGCTGAACGGCGCCTTGACCCCTGCGCCGGCCAACCAGGCCGTGAACCCGGCCGGGTTGTGGTCGCGCCCGCTGGCCCCCTTCTGGAAGGTGGGCATGCGGCCGAACTCGGTGACCCACATGACGAGGGTGTCCTCGAGCAGGCCTCGGGTCTTGAGGTCCCGCAGCAGGGCGGCCGCCGGCTGGTCGAGGACCGGGCCGTGCTTCGAGTACTGCTCGTGCAGGGTCTTGTGGCCGTCCCAGTTCCCGATGCCCTCCCCCATGGCGTAGGCGCCATTGAAGAGCTGGACGAAGCGCACGCCGCGCTCGAGGAGGCGCCGGGAGAGCAGGCAGTTGCGCGCGAAGCCGGCGTGCACCTTGTCGGGGTGGTCCGTGCCGTAGGCGCGGTGAATGGAGTCGGGCTCGCCGGCGAGGTCGAGCGCCTCCGGCACGCTGAGCTGCATGCGCGCCGCGAGCTCGTAGCTCGCGATCCGCGCGCGCAGGTCGCTGTCGGCGCCGCGCTCGGCGAGGTGACGCTCGTTGGCCCGCTCGAGGAAGGCGCGCACGTCCCGGTCGCGCGCGACGTCCGGTCCCTTGAGGTGCGCGAGCGGCCGGTTGGCCGAGAAGGGCGCGCCCTGGAAGGCCGCGGGCAGAAAGCCCGGGCCCCAGTTGTTCACGCTCGACTGCGGCACGCCGCGCGGGTCGGGTAGGGCGACGAAGGCGGGCAGGTCCTGGTTCTCCGTGCCCAGGGCGTAGCTCACCCACGCGCCCGCGCTCGGGTACCCGTCGAGCACGAAGCCCGTGCCCATGAAGTTCTCGCCGGGACCGTGCGTGTTCGTCTTGCTGGTCAGCGAGTGCACGAAGCACATCTCGTCGACCAGGGAACCGAGCTGGGGCAGCAGGTCCGAGGTCCACTTCCCGCACTCGCCACGGGGCCGGAAGGCCCAGGGGCTGCGCTGGAGGTTGCCGTTCTCGCCCTGGAAGGTGATCAGCCCCTCGGCGCCGGGCATCGGCTCTCCGCTCCTCTTCAGGAGCTCGGGCTTGTAGTCCCACGTGTCCACGTGGGACACGGCGCCCGTGCAGTAGATCTGCAACACACGCTTGGCCCGTGCGCGGTGGTGCGGCAAGCGGGCGGCGTAGGGCGTCGAGGGTGAGATCGACGGGCGCCACCTGCCATCCTGCAGCAGGTCCGCCAACGCGATCTGAGCCAAGCCCAGACCTGCGCCGCCGAAGAGGGCGCCGCCGAGGAGGGCACGCCGCGTCGGGTCAGGGAAAGAGGACGAACTCATTGCTGTTGAACAGAGCGCGGGCGAGGGAGGCCAGGCCGTGGGCAGCGACGAGATCGCGCGCGTCGCTCGCCTCCGCGCACGCGGGCGACCGGCCCAGGATGCGCAGGTAAGTGCCCGCGACCTGCGCGACCGGGTCCTCCCCGACCTCGTCGATCACACGCTGGGCCAGGGCCTGCGACTGGGCGAGCACGAAGGGCGAGTTGAACAGGGACAGGGCCTGCAAGGGCGTGGTCGAGGTCCCGCGCACCGGGCACGGCGTGCCGCCGTCGGGGACGTCGAAGATGCCGAAGGTGCCCTCGGGCTCCATGCGCACCTTGGTCATGTACACCATGCGCCGCAGGCTGTCCCCCGTGAAGCTCGTGCGCGGCACGTACACGCGCACGTAGTTCGTGTTCGGCTCGAACGCCGACCAACCGGGTCCGCTCGGGGTGCGGTCTAGGGTGCCCGCGCAGGCGAGGACGCTGTCGCGCAGGGCCTCGGCCTCTAGGCGGCGCGGCGGGAAGCGCCACAGCAGGCGCGAGTCCGCGTCGACCGCGGCCGCCGCCGTCCGGTTGCGGCTCGACTGGCGCCAGGTGCGCGAGCCGAGGATCAGGCGTTGCACGTGCTTGAGGCTCCATCCACTCTCGATCAACTCGACCGCGAGCCAGTCGAGCAGCTCCGGGTGGCTGGGCGCGCTGCCCATGTGACCGAAGTCGCTCGGCGTCGCGACGAGGCCCGTGCCGAAGTGCTGGGCCCAGAGCCGGTTGACGATCACGCGCGCGGTCAGGGGGTGGGTCGCGAGCCACTGCCCGAGGGCGAGGCGACGCTCTTGCTCGGGTGCAGCGGGGTCGAGGTCGACCTGTCCGAGGGCCACTGGGACGCCGGGCGCGACCACCTCGCGCGGCTGCAGCGGGTCGCCGCGGTCCAGGCGATGGGTCGCGGGCACGGCGACGAAGCGGCCGCCGTAGACGCTCGGCGGACCAGGGATCGCCGCGAGCTCGGCCTCGAGCGCCGTGAGGCGCTGGACCTGCGCGTGCACGGCCGCCGGGTCCGGCACGTTCGCGAAGCGGTACGCAGCTACGTCGCCGCGCTCGAGGAAGGGCGGCAGTCGATCCTCGCCGGTGGCCACGACGACCCAGGGTCCGTCCCAGTGGCGCACCTCGATCACGTAGTCGCGCGCGAGGCGATCGCGGTACGCCTGCTCGCGGTCGCGTCCCCAGCGCACGCGCTCGATCGTGACCGGCGCCTCCCAAGCCAGCTCGACCCAGCCCGCGCCCCTCGTGTTCGAGATCCAGCTGCGGCCGTTGCCGTACTGGCCGTCGTTGATGTGCTCCGGGCGATGCTTGGGGTCGCCCGTGTAGTCCCCCGAGGTCCGGAAGCTGGCGCGTCGGGCGACGTTGTCCTCGCCCGAGAACACCTCGAGCTCGTCGATGCAGGGCTCACCGGGAGCGACCGTCGCCTCGATGCGCAGGCGCAGGGCGTCGGCGACGAAGGGCTCGAAGCGCTCCTGATTGACCGTGCCGAGCACCCCGTCACGCAGCTGCGGCAAGGACGCGTCGCTCGCACCCACGGGTTCGAACACGACCACGTCCGCAGTGACCGGCCCTGCGCCTGAGCCCGAGGTGAGCACGAGGCGCGCCTCGGCTCCGAGCTCCACGCGCCCGACCAGCTGCAGCCCGCTCCAACGGGGTTGGCCGTGCGCGCTCGAGTCGACCCCGCCGGCGAAGGTGCGCTGGTCGACGGTCGCAAGATGGCGGCGCTGGCCACCGGACTCGAGCCGCACGCGCGCGTCCGGCGCGTGGGTCCCCCAGCCAGCCCCCCAGGAGATCCACAGGCGGTACTCGCCCTCCAGGCCGGGCGCGACCTCGAGCACATCGGTGCGCGCGGGGGCGTCCCACCAGGTGTAGCTCGCGCCGGCGAGGTTCGGGAGCCGCGTCAGATCACCTGGGTCCTGGGCCTGGCCGCGCTCGCGACCGCCCGCGAGCATGCCCTTGCCCGTGGGCTCGACGAGGGCGCGCATGCGCGGGTCTTCGTCATCGATGACCACCGCACCCAGGGTCGCGGGACCGACGTCACCGGCCAGGTCGCCTAGCTGCTGCTGCACTCGAGCACGCTCCTCCTCGAGCAGCCCCCGCCGCGCCTCGTGCGCGAGCCCCACCTCGTCGCGCCAGGGCCGCGATCCGTGCTGCACGCCGGCGAAGACCGCCTGCATGCGAAAGAAGTCGGTCTGCGCGATCGGATCGAACTTGTGGTCGTGGCACTGGGCGCACGCGACGGTCAGGCCGAGGAAGGCCGTGCTCGTCGCGTTGACCATGTCGCTCAGCTCGGCCTGGCGCTGGTTGCTCGTCAGCACGACGTCGGGGCTCTTGACCGTGTCGTAGGGCCCGGCGACCAGGAACCCGGTCGCGGCGTCCTCACCGATCGCGTCCCCCGCCACCTGGGCCAGGACGAACTCGTCGAAGGGTCGGTCGCTCTGGAACGACTCGATCACCCAGTCGCGGTACGGCCACGCGTCGGGGCGCGGCGTGTTCGTCTCGAAGCCGTCCGTCTCGGCGAAGCGCACGAGGTCGAGCCAGTGCTGCGCCCAGCGCTCGCCGTAGTGGGGCGAGGCGAGGGTGCGCTCGACCCAGGCGTCCCAATCCGTCGAGTCGAAGGCGGCGCGCGCTGCCTCGTCAGGTGGCAGCCCCGTCATCACCAGGCAGAGGCGACGCAGGAGCTCGTGGTCCGTCGCGACCGGCGAGGGCGCGAGACCAGCGGCCTCCAGCTCGGCGAGCACGAACCGGTCGATCGGATGCGCGTCGCTGTCGCTCCCGACCTCGGGCAGCGGCGGTCGCACGAGCGGCCCGAGGGACCAGAGCCCGTCCTCGGCCGGCATCGGCGCGAGAGCCAGCAGCGAGAGGGACAGGGCGAGCAGCATGTCCCCATCCTAGGGAGCACCACTTCTTCGGCGGGGTGGAAAGCCCTTCCAAGTACTGCCCATTCTTGATCCCGCGCCTCGGGACTCGGGCAAGACCCCATCAAGCGTGCCTGGATTCAGGACGACAGCTCGCACACCCCCCGTGTCCGCTCCGGCTCTGTCCCCCCCGGTGTCCGCCCCCATGAGCAGCAGCCCAGAGGGACACCCGTGCGACACGCCCGAACCGCTAGGTCTGATCCCATGAAGCTCCTGATCCCTCTCACCCTGGCCAGCATGGTCGGCCTTGGCGCCTTGATGGGTCCCGGGGCGCGAGCGAGCGCAAGCACCTCGGTCGTCGGCGTCCTGGCCCCCTACGACGTGGTCTCGGTCGGCGCGCCCGTCGACGGTATCTTGATCGCGACCCACCACGGGATCGGCGACACGGTCGCAGCCGGCGCGCCGATCGCCAGCC
>JAQBVH010000836.1 GCA_027623615.1 Planctomycetota bacterium
CCCGCCTATTGATGACTTTATGATTGATTTCGCAACCGCATACCCGAATTCCCGGAAGGTCCACGAATCCCGCACGGTGCCGCTGTCACCAGGAGGGCCCGTGACGGACGTGCAGGTCCCGATGCGTGAGGTCATGCTCGGCGGCGGCGAGGCGCCGGTGCGGCTGTACGACACCAGCGGAACGATGGGCCACGACGTGCGCGACGGGCTACCCAAACTGCGACAGGCGTGGATTGACGCCAGGCGCGCGGCGGGCCCTGTTGGTACTCAGCTCTCCTATGCGCGTCGAGGGGAGATCACGCCCGAGATGGAGTTCGTCGCGGCGCGTGAGGGGCTGCCCGCCGAGTTCGTCCGCTCAGAAGTGGCGCGCGGGCGCGCGATTATCCCTGCGAACGTTCGCCACCTCGAGCTCGAGCCGATGATCATCGGCCGCAACTTCCTGGTGAAGATCAACGCGAACATCGGCAACAGCGCGGTGTCGAGCACGGTCCAGGAGGAGGTCGAGAAGCTCCAGTGGTCGACCCGCTGGGGTGCCGACACCGTCATGGACCTGTCGACCGGGGCCAACATCCACGAGACGCGCGAGCACATCCTGCGCAACTCGCCCGTGCCGATCGGGACCGTGCCGATCTACCAGTGCCTCGAGAAGGTCAACGGCAAGATCGAGGACCTGAACATCGACCTCTTCCTCGAGACCCTCGAGGAGCAGTGCGAGCAGGGCGTGGACTACTTCACGATCCACGCGGGCGTGCTGATGCGCTACGTGCCCCTGACCGCCAAGCGGCGCACGGGCATCGTGTCCCGCGGCGGTTCGATCCTGGCCAAGTGGTGCCTGGCCCACCACGAGGAGAACTTCCTCTACACCCACTTCGAGGAAATCTGCGAGATCATGAAGGCCTACGACGTCAGCTTCAGCCTGGGCGACGGCCTGCGGCCCGGCTGCATCGCGGACGCGAACGACGAGGCCCAGTTCGGCGAGCTCGAGACCCTGGGCGAGCTGACCCAGCGCGCGTGGAAGCACGACGTGCAGGTCATGATCGAGGGCCCCGGCCACGTGCCGATGCACAAGATCAAGGAGAACATGGACCGGCAGCTCGAGGTCTGCCACGAGGCGCCGTTCTACACCCTCGGCCCGCTCGTCACGGACATCGCACCGGCCTACGACCACATCACCTCGGCCATCGGCGCCGCGATGATCGGCTGGTACGGCACGGCCATGCTCTGCTACGTGACGCCCAAGGAGCACCTCGGTCTGCCGAACGCCCAGGACGTCAAGGAGGGCGTGATCGCCTACAAGATCGCCGCCCACGCCGCCGACCTGGCCAAGGGCCATCCCGGCGCCCAGGCCTGGGACGACGCCCTCTCGAAGGCGCGCTTCGAGTTCCGCTGGGAGGACCAGTTCAACCTGGCCCTCGATCCTAGCACCGCCCGTGAGTACCACGACGAGACCCTGCCGGCGGACGGCGCCAAGGCAGCCCACTTCTGCTCGATGTGCGGCCCGCACTTCTGCTCGATGAAGATCACCGAGGACGTGCGCGAGTTCGCCAAGTCCCAGGGCCTCGCGGACGAGGCCGCCCTCGCCGCGGGCATGGCACAGAAGAGCGCGGAGTTCCGCGAGCAGGGCGGCGAGATCTACAGCTGACCGCAGGGCCAGCCAATCAGACGCCACGTCGGCCCCTCGCCGGCGTGGCGTTCTGCGAAGGGCCGACCTCGCGCGCCGGGCGGACGCCCCCGCCCAGGGGAGACCTGGGCGCGGCGCCCCCGGTTGCGGGCAGAAACTGGAATCGATTTCCGACCCAGCCCCTGGGGTTTCCTACCCACCCACCACCCGTGACACCTCTTGCGAGTGGGGGAGGCGCGTCGCGCTGGCCCGTTCCCGGTCAAGGAATCCCCGCTCCGGCCCGATAGCCCTCCCATGAAGATCAGCCTCTGCATGATCGTGCGCGACGAGCGCGAGGACCTGCCCCGCCTGCTCGCCTCCGTGCAGGGCCTCGTCGACGAGATCTGCATCGTCGACACCGGCTCGACGGACGGCACCCCTGAGATCGCGCGGGCCGCCGGAGCGCGCGTCGAGTCGTTCGCGTGGTGCGCTGACTTCGCAGCGGCCCGCAACCAGAGCCTGGCCATGGCCACCGGCGACTGGGTGCTCGTGCTCGACGCCGACGAGGCGATCGAGGACCCGGCCGCGCGCCACATCCTGGAGCGCTTCGCCGCCGCCCACCCCGAGCACGCCGGCCAGGTTACGATCGTCGACCGCCAGGAGCAGGGTGAGCTGCGCTCGCGCGTCTCGCGCTACTTCCCGCGCCGCCCGGACCTCGGCTACGTCGGCCGTTTCCACGAGCAACCCCACTTCGGCGCCAGCCCCGCGCCGGCCGGTGGGCTCGGCCTCGAGGTCGTGCATTACGGGTACCGCCGCGATGCGATTCAGGGCAAGAACAAGGTCGCCCGCAACCGCCGCTTCCTCGAGCAGCTCACCCGCGAAGCGCCGAGCGACGCCTACTTCCACTACCAGCTCGGCCGCACCCACATGGTGGGCGGCGACCTCG
>JAQBVH010000837.1 GCA_027623615.1 Planctomycetota bacterium
CGCCGTGCTCGCCCTGACCGGCGCGCGCCCCCTCGAGGAAGCGCCCGCCGTACAGGACGTGCGCTTCACCCACGTCGACGTCTACGTCACCCCTGCCGGCGCGGGCGCGCTGACCGCGTGGCAGGTGGAGCTGACCGACCCGAGCGGTCGCGCCAAGCTGGTCGGGATCGAGGGCGGAGAGTTCGCCCCCTGGAACGACGCGCCGCACTACGACCCGGCCGCCCTCCAGGGTGAGCGGATCATCCTCGCGGCGTACGCCCTCGACGACGCGGTCGGCGGACGCCAGCGGGTGGCGCGGGTGCACCTCGCGGTCGAGGGCGCGGCGCCGATCAACCTGGTGGTCGGGCGCAGCCTGGTCGCCGCCGAGAAGGGTCCTCAAGCAAACGGAAGCGTGGAGGTCGTGCGATGAACAAGCTCCTTGGTCTGGCCCTGTTGGGTCTCGCTGCGTGTGGCGGAGCGATGGCGCCGGGTGACGGCGCCGCGGTCGCGCTCGGGTCCCCCGAAGGGGGCTTCGGGCTCAGCGAGTACGGCCTCTCCACGCTGTCCGATGGCTACGTCGACGAGCTCGTGATCCTCGAGCGTGGCACGCCCACGGGCGGGTTGTTCAACGACTTCGGCGACGCGCCTGCCGTGCTCGCACCGGAGGAGTTCTCCGGCACCGGCAACCTTGTCACCGAGCTCGACGACCGCAAGGTCGTCGTCCCCCTCAGCCGCACCGCGGTCAAGGGCGAGGTGCGCGGCTCGATCGCGACCCTCTCGGTCACCCAGCAGTTCGACAACCCCTTCGACCACCCGATCGAGGCGGTCTACGTCTTCCCGCTGCCCCACGACGCAGCGGTGACCGATTTCGTGATGACGATCGGCGCGCGCACGATCCGCGGCGTGATCCGCGAGCGCGAGGAGGCGGAGCAGCTCTACACGGCCGCCAAAGCCCAGGGCATCGCCGCCTCGCTGATGACCCAGGAGCGTCCGAACGTCTTCACCCAGAAGGTCGCCAACATCGCGCCCGGCGGCAGCATCGACGTGTCGATCGACTACATGAATCGACTGCCCTACCGGGACGGATGGTACGAGCTGGCCTTCCCGATGGTCGTCGGTCCGCGCTACAACCCTGCGGGCAGCCCCGTCGGCATCGGCGCCGTGACCCTGGCCAGCCGCGGCGCGTCGGGCCAGCTGGTCGAGGTCCCCTACCTGCGCCCCGATGAGCGCAGCGGGCACGACATCACCTTCGAGCTCGACCTCGACGCCGGCATGCCGATCGCCGAGCTGGTCTGCGACACCCACGTGCTCGAGATCGCGCGGCCGAGCGACCGGACGGCTCGCATCGCGCTGACCCCCTTCGACCAGGTGCCCAACCGGGACCTCGTGCTGCGCTACCGGCCCGACGCGACGGACGTGCGCACGAGCCTGCTCGTGACCCAGGACGCGGAAGGCGGCTACGCCCACCTGACCCTGCTCCCGCCCGCCGACCTGGACGAGCTACCCACCCAGCCGATGGAGTTGATCTTCGTCGTCGACACCTCGGGCTCGATGGAGGGCAGGCCCATGCGCCAGGCGCAGGCAGCCATTCAGACGGCGCTCGACCGACTGACCCCGGCCGACACCTTTCGGGTGATCCGCTTCTCGAACGGATCGAGCCAGCTCGCCGAGGATCCGTTGCGGGCCACGCCGGAGAACGTGGCGCGGGCGCGGCGGTTCGTCAACGGCCTGGAGGCAACCGGCGGTACGGAGATGCTGACCGGCCTCGTGGCTGCTCTGCAGCACGCGCACGACCCGGGGCGCCAGCGGATGATCACGTTCCTGACCGACGGCTACATCGGCAATGACCGGCAGATCCTGGGCGAGGTGCGCCGCCGCGTCGGGTCCGCGCGCATCTTCAGCCTCGGGGTCGGCAGCTCGGTCAACCGCTTCCTGCTCGAGGGCATGGCCGTCGAGGGTCGCGGCGCCGTGGCGTTCCTCGGCCTGAAGGACGACCCGGTGCCGGTCATGACCCGCGTGCTCGAGCGCATCCGTCGGCCCGCGCTGACCGACCTCGAGATCGACTGGCAAGGGCTCGCGGTCACGGACGTGTTCCCCAGCGAGTTGCCTGACCTGATGGTCGGCCGCCCGATCGAGGTGCTGGCGCGGTTCGAGGGTCCGCTGCCTGCAGAGGCGAGCGTACGCGTCCTCGGCCGCACGTCGGGCTCCCAAAAAGTCCTGCGCGTGTCCCTGGGCGACCCGGTCGCCCCGCGCTCCGGCGCGGCCATGGCCAAGCTCTGGGCCCGGGCCAAGATCGCAGACCTCGCGTCTCAGTCCCGGCGGCCGAACGCCGAGCAACCCGAGAGCTACGCGCGCCGCATCCAGGCCGTGGCCCTCGAGCACGGGCTGCTCAGCGCCTACACCGCCTTCCTCGCGGTCGACTCGATGAGCCGCGTCTCGGGCGAGGCCAAGACCGTCCCGGTCGCCGTACCCGTGCCCGACGGCGTGAACTTCGACACCACGGTGCAGGACGCCGCCTCCGACGGGGAGTGGCGCGACTCGCGGGGGCAGTGAATGCGGG
>JAQBVH010000008.1 GCA_027623615.1 Planctomycetota bacterium
GCCGAGCGGGCGATCCTAGTGCGCAAGCGCCTCGGCGGCTGGATGCGTCAGGCCGGGCACCTGGCTGCCGCCGCGCTGCTGGCCCTCGAGGAGGGGGTCGAGCGCCTGGCCGAGGATCACGCGCTGGCGCGGGGCATCGCCTCACGCCTGGGAGCGATCGAGGGGCTGTCCGCCGATCCAGCCGCCGTCGACACGAACATCGTCATGGTGACCGTGGTCACCCCCCAGCACGACGCCGCGAGCCTCGCGGCGGCCCTCGCGGAGCATGGCGTGCGCGTCATGCCCATGGGTGAGCGCGTGCTGCGCTTCGTGACCCACCGCGACGTGGGCCAGGGCGACCTCGACCGGCTCGAGGCCGCCGCGCAAGCGGTGCTCGGCGCCTAGTCTTTCCACCCCGCTCACGGCTGTTCGGAAACCCCTACGGCCCGGAAACCCCAACGGCAATGGGTCGGGGTCTGCCGACCACCCCGGTACACTCCCGCCCCGCTCCTCCCCGCATCCCCCTCCCCGGATCCCAATGGGCATCTTCAAGGCCTACGACATTCGCGGCCTCGTCCCTTCCGAGCTCGACGCCGACCTGGCCCGCAGAATCGGTCACGCGTTCGCTTCCTTCCTGGGAGCCAAGCGTCTCCTGATCGGCCGTGACGGTCGCACCCACTCGCCCGAGCTTGCGGCGGCGGTGATCGAGGGCATGCTCGACGCGGGCGCCGACGTGGTCGACATCGGTCTGGCCTCCACGCCGATGACCTACTTCGCCATCGGGTCCCAGGACGTGGACGGCGGTCTGTGCCTGACCGCGAGCCACAACCCGGGCCAGTACAACGGCATGAAGCTCTGCTCCCGCGGGGCCAAGCCGATCAGCCGCGCCAATGGGATCGCCGACCTCGAGCAGCGCTGCGCCGAGGCCTACCCCGGACCGGTCGCCAAGCGCGGCTCCTACGCGGAGCTCGACCTGCTCGACGAGTACCACGACCACGTCGTGGGCTTCGCCGACATCGCCCGGCCCCTGACCGTCGCCATGGACACGGCCAACGGCATGGCCGCGCACACCCTCCCGGGCATCCTGGCCAAGCTCGAGGGCGTGACGGCCCACACCATCTTCTTCGAGGTCGACGGCACGTTCCCCAACCACGAGGCCAACCCCCTCAAGGAGGAGAACCTCGACTACGTGCGCGCCCTGGTCGCCGAGACCTCGGCGGACGTCGGCGTCAGCTTCGACGGCGACGCGGACCGTTGCTGCTTCGTGGACGAGACCGGCCAGACCGTGCCCGCTGACCTGATGACCGCGCTGCTCTCGCGCGAGTTCCTGGCCAAGCACCCCGGCGCGCCGATCGTCTACGACCTGCGCTCCTCGTGGGTCGTCAAGGAGACGATCGCCGAGTGCGGCGGCGTGCCGATCCGCGATCGGGTGGGCCACTCGTTCATCAAGGCCACCATGCGCGAGAGGGGAGCCGTCTTCGCGGGCGAGCTCTCGGGCCACTTCTACTTCAAGGACAACTTCGTCTGCGACAGCGGTGTGATCGCGATGATCAGCACCCTCAACCTGCTGGGCCGTGACTCCACCACCCTGTCCGAGCGGGTGGCGGACCTGCGCCGTTACCACGCGACGGGGGAGATCAACTTCCGCGTCGAGGACAAGGCCGCCGCGATCGCCGCCCTCAAGGAAAGATTTTCCGCTGGGCGGCAGGACGAGCTCGATGGCATCACGGTCGAGTTTGGCAACCTGGGCGACCCCAGCTGGTGGTGGTTCAACGTGCGCATGTCGAACACCGAGCCCCTCCTGCGCCTCAACCTGGAGGCCTCCACGGCGGCTATTCGGGACGAACGGCGGGCCGAGCTGGTCGGCTTGCTGGGGGATCCGGAGGACTGAGACCACCGCGCTCGGGACCTCCTGGCCCCCCGCGGGTTCTCATCCGCTCTCCCCGGTCTCGTTCTGGGAGAGGACCCCTCCGGAACGTCCCCAAAGCTGCCGATAATCACCACGTGGCTCCCCAACCGCCCGCCCACATGTTCCTTTGCCTGGCCCTCTTGCTCGGGGGAGCGCCCTCCGTCGAGGCGGCGCCGCGCGTCCAGGACGACGGGGCCGCGACCGACGGGGATGCCTGGCGCGACCTGCTCGTGCGTGACCGGAGACTTGGTTTTCCGGCCAGCAACCCCGAGGTGCTGCAAGCGCTCGCGGTCGACGCGGAGCCGGTGGATGCGCTCCACCGTCAGGCGGCGCTGGTCGCCCTGGGTGCGAGCCGCGAGCCGGATGCGCGGCGCCTGTTGACCTCCTGGACGAGTGAGGGGACCGGACCCGATCGCCTCGCCGCCATCCTGGGCTTGGGCCAGCTCGGGACCCGCCTCGGGCAGGCCGATCTGCTCCTGGTCGATGCGCTGCTCGACGAGGGTGCCCAGGTGCGCGAGTGCGCCCTGCTCGCCCTGCTCCAGTCTGGACCTGGCTGGCGCACCCTCGCGAACGGGATCGCCGCGGACGCGGAGCATCCCTTGCACGCCGACGCGCCAATCTTGATCGCGTTCCTCGACGACCCGACCGGCACGCGGCAGGAGCACCGAGCGATCCGCCTGCTGCTCGACCTGCGCTGGAGCGCCGCCCGCTGGTTCGGGACGATCGACGGCCAGGGCTGGGGCAGCACCCTGCTCGATCAGCTCGGCGAGAACCAGCGCTTCCTGGACGAGGTCGTGCTCCACTCGGCCACCAGGGTGCACCTGGCCGGCGTCAAGGACCACCTGGTGGAGCTCCTGCTCCAGCCGGGCAGCCCCGTGCGCGTGCGCGTGGCGGTGCGGGTGTTGCCGCGGGAGCTCGACGAGATGGTGCACGCGGGCCTGTGGGCCCCGGAGAACACGCGCGAGTGGCGGGCGCTGATCGACGAGGCCTATCGTGCCGGTGTCGTTCCGCTGTTGCCGCACGCGATGGAGCTCGCCACGCGGCACCGCGCGGTGGCTCCCGCAGCCGCTGCCACGCTGGTGCGTCGCGATGGACGTCACGAGGAGGCGCTCTACGCGGCCCTCGACGGGGACGACCCCAGCCTGAAGGTGCTCGCGTGCCGCGGCATCGGTGAGAACGCCCTCGACCGCTTCGCGCGGCGTCTCGAGTCGCTGGTCGACGACGAGGACCTCTCCGTGCGCGGCGCGGCCCTGGCCGCTCGGCTGCAGCTCGGCGACCTGCGCGCCAGGGACATCGCGCGCACGATCCTGCTCGACCACGAGCAGTACGGCCGCGAGGAGCGCGGTCACCTCCGCGACGCCCTGGCGGCGACCGGCCGCTCGGGGGACGTCACGGCGATCCTGCACGACCTGGCCCTCGAGCTGGAGGGCGCCGATCGGGCGGACCTCCTGGCCATCAGCGCCCTGCGCGGGCGGCTGGTCCCGGGGGAGGAGCTGCGGGCCCTCTACCCGCTCTGCGCCCCGGGCTCGACCACCGCGCGCCGGGTGATCGAGGCGCTCTCGACCCTTCCCACAGCCGAGGACCTCGAGTTCCTGGCCAAGCAGTTTCCCGTCGATGGGGACGTCGAGCTCAACATCGCCCTGGCTCGCGCTCTGATCCGCGGCGGCCACAAGAAGGTCGAGCCGGTGCTGCGCAAGGCGGTCTGGAAGGGGCCCTTGGACCGCAGCGTGCTTGCGGCGGCGGTGGTCAAGCAAACCTCGGGCATGCGCACCCTGGTGCACTGGGTGCTCAAGCCGCCCTCGGACGCGACCTCGGCCGACGTGCGCCGGGTGGGGTACGCAATCGGGGAGTGGGGCGGCGTCAGCGCGATCCGCGAACTGCAGGAGCGCATGGGCGGCGTTGCCGGAGCCGACCGTCCCGCGCTGCAGGGCGCCTACCTGGGAGCCATGGCTTCCCGGACCCACTGATGTCGTCCCCGCTCGAGCGCGTGCTTCGTGTACAGTCCGCGATCCCCCGGAGCCGGAGGATGATGTGATCGATCGCACCGTGGCCATGCTTGGTGTACCCATGGACCTCGGTGGAGGTCGCCGGGGCGTGGACATGGGTCCCAGCGCCATGCGGATCGCCGACCTCGGCCCCGCCGTGCGTGGTTTGGGGATCGGCTTCGAGGACCACGGCAACGTCGAAGTGCGTGAGCCGGAGTCGATGGAGCCCGAGGACGAGGCCGCGCGCTTCCTGCCGGAGATATCCGAGTGCTGCAGGCGCCTGCGCAGCCGCGTCGAGGCCATCCTCGACGACCGCAAGTTCCCCCTGGTCGTCGGCGGCGACCACTCGATCGCCTGCGGCACGATCGCGGGCATCGCCAGCCACTACCACCGCAAGGGCGAGAAGATCGGCCTGATCTGGTTCGATGCCCACGGGGACATGAACACCCCGAGCACGACCGAGTCCGGCAACATTCACGGCATGCCCCTGGCCGCCTGCCTGGGCTACGGGCCGCCGGCCCTGACCCAGCTCGCCGACCTGACTCCGATGGTCGACGTGAACAACGTGACCCTGGTCGGCGTGCGCAGCCTCGACGACCGCGAGCGCGAGCTCGTGCGAGAGACCGGCGTGCGCTGCTTCACGATGAAGGAGATCGATTCCTTCGGGATCCACGTGGTCATGAAGCAGGCTATCGAGCGGGCCATGAACGGCACGGCGGGCTTCCACCTGTCCTTCGACCTGGACGGGACCGACCCGGTCGTGGCGCCGGGCGTGGGCACCCCCGTTCCGGGCGGCGTGAACTACCGCGAATCGCACACGGTCATGGAGCTGGTCGCGGAGAGCGGCGGGCTGCTCGGCCTCGAGATGACCGAGATCAACCCGATCCTCGACAACCAGAACCAAACGGCGAAGGCGGCCGTGGAGTTCGTGCTGTCCGCCCTCGGCAAGCGGGTGCTGTAGTTGGTCGGACTGCTGCGCAGCCTGTTTCGGCACCGCCGTCTGGTCAAGGATTTCGTCATCCGGGACCTCAAGGCGCGCTACGTGGGCTCGTCGATGGGCTTCTTCTGGTCGGTGGTCTTCCCGGTCATCAACCTGTTCGTCTACATGTTCGTCTTCCGCCTGGTGCTCAACGCACGCTGGGGAGACAACCAGGGCGCCCTCGAGGTGGCGGTGGTGATGCTGGCCGGCATCGTGGTCTGGGCCGCGTTCGCCGAGACGATGTCGCGGGCCACCAACACCCTGGTCGACAACGCCAACCTGATCCAGAAGGTCGTCTTCCCCTCGCAGGTGTTGCCGGCCTACCTGACCCTCTCGAGCCTGATCAACATGTGCATCGGGCTTCCGGTCGTGGTGATGTCCGTGCTCTGGATCGGGCACCTGTCGGAGCCGGACGCCTACCTGTCGATCCCGGTCGAGCAGGTGCGTGACGAGGGCGGCAAGCTGGTGCACAACAGCGATGGCGTGCCGCTGCAGAGGCGCGTGGACATCCGCATCGGAGAGGACCAGGACCCCTACCGGATGACGGTCAACGTGACCATGGGCCGCTCCAGGCGGGTCACGATCCCCTTCACCCTGAGCGGCAGCGCGGTGGAGGGCGAGGACTACCACCTCGCCGCGCGCGAGGCCGTGCTCGCTCCCGGGTACGTCAAGTGGCACCTCAACCTGACCCCGATCGCGGATGGGGTCGAGGAGGGCGAGGAGACCATCGTGATCGAGCTCGCCGAGCCCGATGGTGCCTCCCTCATCAAGGGCGACAAGCTCAGCATGGGGCGTCGGCTGAAGATGACCCTGGTCGACAGGCCGCCGAGGGCCGAGAACAAACCGGTCCCGGTGATCGCGGCGACGACCCCCTCCAAGTTCGACCCGACCTACCACCCGCTCAAGCTCGGCAGCTCCCTGCTGGCCCTGCCGTTCCTGTTCGTGCTCCAGGTCCTGTTCACGGTCGGGCTGGGCTACTTCCTGTCGGCCTTCAACTTGTTCATGCGCGACACCTACCACCTGGTCGGCGTCGGCATCACGGTCTGGATGTTCGCGACGCCGATCTTCTATCCGGGCTGGATGGTCGCCGACAAGGGTTTCGGTTGGATGCTGATCATCAACCCGATGCACTGGCTGCTCGAGATGTACCGCGGGGCCCTGCTGCACGGGCTCTGGCCACAGGCGCTCGACGTGCTCAAGATGTTCGGCGCAGCGAGCGTGACCCTGTTCTGCGGCGGCCGCTTCTTCCGCGCCCACCAGAGCAAGTTCCCCGACCTCCTCTAGGCATGAGCACCACCGCCAAGGCGCCGAGCCAGGACATGACCCAGGCGATCTTCGCCCAGGGATTGGGGAAGTGCTACCAGATGTACGCCAAGCCCTCGCACCGGCTGATGGACATGGTGCTGCCGGGCAAGAAGAAGCGGTACACGGAGTTCTGGGCCGTCCGCAACGTCTACCTGGACATCGCCCACGGGGCGACGGTCGGGATCATCGGGCAGAACGGGGCAGGCAAGAGCACCCTGCTCAAGCTGCTGACGGGCATCACCGCGCCGACCACGGGCGAGGTGCACGTCGCTGGCCGCGTGGCCTCGCTGCTCGAGCTCGGCGCCGGCTTCCACCCCGAGTTCAGCGGCCGCGAGAACATCTTCCTCAACTGCTCGATCCTGGGCATGGGGGAGGCGGAGATCGAGGAGCGCTACCAGTCGATCGTCGACTTCAGCGAGCTCGGAGACTTCATCGATCGGCCGGTCAAGACCTACAGCTCGGGCATGTACGTGCGCCTCGGCTTCTCCGTTGCCTCGAGCGTCAACCCGGACATCCTGATCATCGACGAGGCCCTCTCGGTGGGCGACGAGCACTTCAAGGGCAAGTGTCTCAACCGCCTGAACGAGTTCCGCGAGAAGGGCAAGACGACCGTCTTCGTCTCCCACGACATGGGCTCGGTCAAGTCCATGTGCCAGTGGGTCGTGCTGCTCGACAAGGGCGAGGTCGCCGAGCAGGGCAAGGCCGAGATCGTCGCCGACGAGTACCTCAAGCGCGCCCACGCGCAGGGCAACGAGCGGCTGTCGGACTACAACCGCGGCAGTTCGGAGTATCCGCGCTGGGGGACCGGCGAGATCGAGACCCTCGACGTGGATCTGTTCGCCGACCGCGCCGAGCCGACCCACGTGTTCCGGCCGGGCGAGCCCTTCCGGGTGCGCATCCGCTGGAAGGCCCACGACGACGTGCAGGAGCCGGTCTTCGGGCTCGGGCTCTACCGCTCGGACGGCACCTACGTCAACGGCTCGAACCACCACTGGCGCCGTGAGCCGATCGCCCTCGAGAACGTGCGCAAGGGCGAGGAGGGTGAGGTCGAGATGGCCTTCGAGCGCCTGCCCCTGCTGCAGGGGCAGTACTACCTGACCTGCTTCCTCTACGACCACTCGAAGGCCTCGCCGACCGCCATCGACCATCGGGAGCACGCGGTCACGTTCGAGGTGATCGACGCGCACCACATGCAGCACGGCATGCTGCTCTTGCCGACCCGCTGGTCGGTCACGCGCCGGGACGGCAGCGGCGAGCAGACCGAGGTCAGCGAGCAATGACCGTCGAGCTGGACACCCTCGACGTCGAGGCCCTGCCCTTCGACCAGTATCAGCGCTACCGCCTGGTAGCGGACCTGCTCGCGGAGCTGCGCGGCGATGCACCCCTGCGCGTCCTCGATGTCGGCGGGCGCACGGCCCTCCTGCGGGCCTTCCTCCCCGGTGACCAGGTCGAGCTGGTGGACGTGGAGGCGAGCGCGGCCCAGGGCCTGGTGCTCGGCACGGGCGCAGCCCTACCCTTCCAGGACGGGGCCTTCGACGCGGTCTGCGCCTTCGACACCCTGGAGCACGTACCCCCCGCGGGACGCGCCGCCTTCGTCGCCGAGTGCGCGCGGGTCAGCCAGAGCTGGGTGCTCCTGGCTGGGCCCTACTCCCACCCGCGCGTGGACGAGGCCGAGGAGCGCCTGGTCGACTTCCTCGAGCACAAGCTGCGCACGGAGCACCGCTATCTGCGTGAGCACCGCGACAACGGCCTGCCCGATCGGGCTGCCACCGTTGGCGCCCTCGAGGACGCAGGCGTGCGGGTGGCCTGCTTCGGGCACGGCGAGCTCGGTCGCTGGTTGGCGCTGATGTGCATCGAGCTGTTCCTCGACCACGACCCGATGCTGCGCCCGATCGCGCCGCGCTTCTTCCGCTTCTACAACCGGGTGCTGTTCGAATCGGATCGAGGTGAGGAGGTCTATCGCCACGTGGTGGTGGGGGCCAAGGGCGACGCGCGCTTGCCGGTCGGCAGCCGCCTGGATGGACCGGCCACGCCCCCCGCAGGGAGCAGCGAGGTGCTCCTGGAGCTGGCCGCGGAGCTGATGGCCTTCGACCGTGATCGGGATGCCCTGGCGCCTGAGCTCGGTCGCTTGCACGGCATCATCGTCGACCTCGAGCAGGACCTCAGCGGCCACAGGGCCACGCTGGCCGACCACGCGACCGACCTGCACGAGCACCGCTCGACCGTGGCCGCCCTGCGCGAGACCCAGGCCCTGGCCCAGGCCCAGGCGGAGCAGCAGAAGCAGGTCCTCGAGCGGGACCTCGCCGAGCACTCGCGCGCCCTCGAGGACGCGCGCCGGGAGCTCCAAGCGACCCTCCAGGACACGCGCACGCGCATCAGCGAGCACGAGGACGTGGCCGCGACCCTGCAGGCCGACCTGGACGGCCACCGGGCGACCGTTGCGGAGCTGCGCGGCGAGCTCGAACGCACCCAGGCGGTCGCACGGGAGCAGGCGCGTGGTCTGACCGAGGAGCGCGACCTCGCCCGCGGCGACGCGGCACGCTTGGAAGCCGAGCTGTCCCGGGCACGCGAGGCCCAGGCCAGTGTGGAGCGGGGCCTGAGCGACGCCCGCGAGGAGGCGCAGGCGCTCAGCGCACGCCTCGCGCAGCGCGAGCGAACCCTGGCCAGTCTGCGCGCGGACCTGCGCAGCCGCTGGGGCAACCTCAAGCGCGCGTTCGGCCGCAAGCCCACGTTCGACGAGTAGCCCCCGCCCGCCCCTCCCGCAAGCGCAGGCGGACTGCACGCCAGACCCGAGGGCCACGCCTGAGCTCGTCGCTTGACACGCTCGCCGACCATGGACAATGTCCGCATGCAGGCGGATTCCCCGCGGCGGTTGATCATGGACGTACTCGATTCCTCGGACCCGGCGGCGTGGCGTGCAGGGGCGATGCGCGCCGACCGGAGCTGGGAAACATGGCTCGACAGTGACGATCAGGACGAGCTCGAGCGGGCGGTGGCAGAGAGCATTCGCCGACGTGATCCAATCCAGAGCATCCGCCGCTCGACGTTCCACCTGGCTCGCTTGGGACCCAAGCTGGAGGGGGTGCGCCGGGACGTGGTCGAGGGCAGGGGCTTCGCGATGATCCGCGGCCTCGATCTCGACCGGTTCGGGCGGGAGGAGGTCCTGCGCGCCTACCTCGGAATCGGATCCTGCCTGGGGCACGGGCGCCCCCAGAACGCTGCGGGGCACTGGATCGGCCACGTGCGCGACACCGGGGACGATGCGACGAACCCCGCGACGCGGCTCTATCGCACCAACGCCCGCCAGCGGTTTCACGTCGACTCCTGTGACGTCGTGGGCCTGCTGTGCCTGCGCAAGGCCAGAACCGGTGGCGCCTCTTCCCTCTGCTCGTCGCTGGCGATCATCGAGGAGATCGGTGCCACACGGCCGGATCTCATCCCCGTCCTCGAGCGACCCTTCTTCTACGATCGCAAGGAGGAAGTGCCCGAGGGCAAGGGGGCCTACTACCAGATGCCCATCCTGCACCGACACCAGGGGAAGACCTCGGTCTACTTCGCGCGTGACTTCATCGAGTCTGCGCAGCGGCGTTTTCCGAAGATCCCGCGCCTGACGCCCGAACAAGTGGAGGCCCTCGACCTCGTCGAGCAGCTGGCGGAGAGCGAGGGCTTGCGCCTCTCCATCGAGTTCGAACCTGGCGACATCCAGTTCGTTCACAACCACGTCTTGCTGCACTCGCGAGACGCCTAAGAGGACGGGCCCGAACCCGAGGACAAGCGCCACCTCCTGCGCCTCTGGCTCTCGGCCCACGAACCACGACCGCTGCCTCCCGTGTTCGCCGAACGCTACGGCCCCCTGGTCGAGGGGCAGCCACGTGGAGGCATCCAGCTAGCGGGGGTCGAGCCGAAGTTCCCTCTCGAATAGGAGACCCGCGCGGAGCTGCGCCAGGGGTGCCAGCTCCGGGCTGGCACTCGTGTGGCGCCAAGAGGACTTCACGCCACTCGGAGCGTGCGCCACAGGTGCTCGCTCCGAAACAACACTCACGACTCCGCAGGAGGCGTAGGCTGCCCCAACGGGGTCGCTTAGCCCGGGTAGAACGGCCAGAACCAGGGGATCAGGATCCAGCCCACCACGAGGCAGAGCACCGCCAGGGGCGTCCCCGCCCGGATGAAGTCGCGGTAGCTGTAGCCCCCCGGGCCCATCACCATCGCGCCCGCCTGGTGGGCCACCGGAGACAGGAAGCACAAGCTCGAACCGGTGACGACCGCCATGAGGAACGGCCGGGCATCGACTTCGGTCGCCTTCGCGAGCTCGACCGCCACGTCGGTCATGATCACGGCCGTGGTCACGTGGTTCAGCACCTGGGTCAACAGGGTCGTCGTCGCGAGGAGCACCAGGAGCAGCGTGCTAGGGGTGATGCCCTCCTGCCCCAAGTCCTTGATCCAGGTGGCGACCGCGGCGGACAGGCCGTGCTTCTCGAAGGCCGAGCCGAGGGCCAACATGCCGCCGATCATCACCAGGACCGGCCAGTCCATGACCCGGTAGACCTCCTCCGGTCGCACGAGCCGTGTCAGCACGAGCAGCAGCGCCCCCGCGAGGGCCAGCACTCCGAGGTCAGCCAGGTTCAGGGCAGCGGCCAGCAGGACGGCTGCGAGGATGCCGACCGCGAGCCATGCGCTGCCGCTGGTCGGGCGGGCGCCCTCGATCTCATCGAGGATCAAGAGCTCGCGCTCGCGCCGCGCGCGCTCCACGTCTCGGGAGTGCCCCTGCACGAGCAGCGTGTCTCCGACCTCGAGCTCCGTCTCCTGCAGGCGTCGGAGTTGGACCTCGCCGTGCTTCGCGATCGCCATCACGTTGAGGCCAGTGCGTGTGCGGAATTCGCTCGTCGTCAGGGTCTGCCCGACGAACGAGGACACCGCGGGGACGACCCCCTCCACCAGCCGCACGTCGTCGGAGTAGAGGCGCGATTCATCCGTCTCGACGGACTTGCGCTCCTTGAGGGGCAGGACCTCCCCCAGACGCAGGAGATCCTCGGGGGAGCCCTGCAGGATCAGGGTGTCGTTCGAGCGGATGCGGTTGTACGGACCGGGCGCCATGACCGACTGCTCGCCTCCGGCGCGCACGATGCCGAGCACGGTGACCTGGTACTCCTCGAACAGGCTCAGGTCGGCCACGTTGCGGTTGATCAGGGTGCTGGTCGGTTCGACGAGCACCTCGGTCATGAACTTCGGGACCTGGTAGCGGTCGGTCAGGCTCTGGTCGACTGGCGAGCGTGGCAGGAGCTGACGCCCCGGCCAGAACATGTAGAGGGTGCCCACCGCGACCAGGATCAGGCCGTAGTGCGAGAACTCGAACAGCTCGAATGGGGGGATGTGCAGGTCCTGCAGGCGACCGTTGATGACCACGTTGTTCGAGGTGCCGATCACGGTCACCAGGCCGCCGAGCAGGCTCGCGAAGGCCATGGGCATCAACAGGCGCGAGACCGGGATCCGGTGACGCTTACCCAGGCTGACGCAAACGGGAATCAGCGTCGCCACGACGCCCGTGTTCGAGAGCACGGCCGAACACAGCCCTGCCACCAGCGACAGCCGGATCACGATGCTCGTCTCGCTCTGCGCACCGGGTCCGGAGCCGAGGAAGCGGTTCCCGATCGCCTCGGCCACCCCCGAGCGGGCGAAAGCGTGGCCGAAAACGTACATCGACGCGATCAGGGCGACTGCCTCGTTGCTGAACCCGTGCAGGGCCTCCTCGGCGTCGAGGCAGTCCGTCAGAACCAGGGTGACGAGCACTCCGACCGCAATCAGGTCGTAGCGCAGCGCGTCGGTCACGAACAGCACGAGGCTGGCCGCGAGGATGGCAAGGACGATGTAGGCCTCGGTGGGCACGGCGAGGGGGGGCAGAAGAGGGTCGCGAAGATGGCAGGGGGGTAGGTCCCGCGCAAGCAGTGTGCTAGAAACGACACTGACGCCCGTGGCTTATTCTCCCATCGATCCCCAAGCCCTGGCCGGCCGCGTCGGTAGCTGGCTTCAATCGGGCGGACCTGACGCCGACGTGGTGGTCTCCTTCAGGATTCGCCTGGCGCGCAACCTGGCGGATCGACCGTTTCAGGCCCGCCTCGACCCGGACGCGGCCTCGGAGATCTGTGATGAGTTGCGGCTCGTGCTGCTCGATGCGCACATCGACGGGGAGACCTGGTGGGTCTCGATGGCGGAAGGTGGCCCCGTGCTGCGCCAGCTCCTGCTCGAGCGCAACCTGATCAGCCGGGACCTGTGCGGCGAGGAGGGCAAGCAGCTGCCCGGCCGCGCTGTGGCCTTCGGGGAGAGCGAGACCGTCTCGGTCATGGTCAACGAGGAGGACCACGTCCGCCTCCAGGCCATGGCCGCCGGCTTCGACCCGGACCTGGCCTGGGAACGGGCCCAGGTCCTCGACCGCTACCTCGAGGGACGCCTCTCCTTCGCACACTCCAGGGAGCTCGGGTACCTGACGGGCTGTCCGACCAACGTCGGCACAGGCCTGCGGGCTTCGGTCATGCTGCACCTGCCGGCCCTCGGCATGGTGCGCAAGGAGCTCGAGAAGGTCTTCAACGCCGCGCAACGCACGGGCCTGGCCGTGAGGGGCATGCACGGTGAGGGTAGCCGCGCGGCGGGGGACCTCTACCAGATCAGCAACCAGGTCACGCTCGGGCGCACGGAGACCCAGCTCGTGGACGACCTGCGTGCCCTCGTGCCGGAGATCGTCGCCTTCGAGCGGCAGGTCCGACAGCTCCTACTGGCCGAGCACGAGACGTCCCTGTCGGACCGAGTGCACCGCTCCCTCGGCCTGCTCCAGTCAGCACGGGCGATGCCGACCGATGGCGCGCTCGCGCACCTGTCGAACCTGCGGCTCGGCGTCCACCTGGGCCTGATCGACTCCCCGGATTCCCAGACCCTGAGCGAGCTCGGGGTCCAGGTCCAGAAGGGGCACGTGCACGCTCTCTCGGGCTCGTGCGAGGACGCCAGCCTGCTCGACGTCTCCGAGCGCGACAAGCTGCGCGCGGGCCTCTTGCGGTCGCGCCTCGGCAGCGCCTGAGGGACGTTCTGGGGATCAGGGGCGACGCCAGGCGAAGAACGCGCGACCTTCCGCGTCCTTGCGTTCCCAGCCCAGCTTCTCGAGCAGCGCCTGCCCGCGGGAATTCTGATCGGGGATTGCCGTGAGGATCTCGTCGACGGGCCAACCGCGCTCGATGTGGTCGACCACGGCGGCGATCAGGTGGGCGTCGAGGTCGCTCGCCAAATGGTCCCTGGTCACCCAGAAGGCCATGGCCAGGCTGCGCGGCTTGTCCTTCACGGGGTTGAGGTAGATGCAGCCGACGCACGGGTCGCCCGAGGGGTCGAGGACGGTGAACGCATAGGCTTCGCGGCGCTCGAACTCTCCGAAGTGGCGCTCGAGATCCCCCAGGTTGTCGGCCGCGGTCATCTCGGCCGAGGGCCAGCCGCCCCACTGCATCGTGGTCTGCAGGTGCTCGCGGCTGCCCTGGGCTGCGTCGTAGTCACGCTGGTTGTGCGCGGGCGCGAGGGGCTCGAGGCGCACCCGCTCGGTCTTGATCAAGCGCGGGGCCTCGAAGGCCTCGGACCAGGGGCTCTCGAGCCCCGTCTGGTCCGGGAGCGTGGGGCCACCGGCGCAAGCAGCGAAGGTCAGGCTGAACAGCAAGAGGGAGCAGAGAGGGGATCGCATCGCGCCACGATAGCGTCCGCGCCATGCAGCCCGTGCTGAAACTGCTTTCGTCGCGGTGCGCTGCACCGTGGTTCTGGGTGGTCGGCGGAAACGTAGGCGAATCCGTGGATTCGGCGAGGCTTGCGGCGGCCGCCCAGGGCAGCGGAGCGCCGCGCCGGGACGGGATGAGCTTCACTTCGGGCTGCTAGACTCCGCCCGATGGCTGCGACGTACGGTGACGGTGACCCCGACCTGGAGCCCGAGCTGCAGGCCCTGCACGACCGCGCGGTGGCCGCGGGCCAGGAGGGCTACCTCGATCCCCAGCTCGGGCTGTTCGTGATGACCCGCCTCGGCCTCGCACGCCGCGGGTCCTGTTGCGGGGTCGGCTGCCGCCACTGTCCCTACCCTGCCGAGCAGCAACGCGCGGCGGGGCGCGCGACCTGTCGTCCGGACAACCGGGAGCTCTAGCGGGCCTCGCGCGCCATTCCAAGCACCGTACATCTCGGGGGGCGAGCTCCTGTCTAGCGGCGCTCTGCCAGGCGCGGGTGCCGCTCGTACTTGCCGAAGCCGAGCTTGAGCTTGCCGCTCGGCTCGAACACGAGCACGCAGCCGGGCTGCAGCTCCCAGTCTCCGTCGGGTGCGAAGCACCAGGCGGAACGATCTGCGAGCGCGTCGACCACGACCTGAGAGCGGCCGCTCGTGAGCTGCTGCACCGTCACGTCGCTGCGACGCTCGATCCATAGCGGTGCGTCGCCGACGAGCTGGGAGGAGGTCAGATTGCGCCAGGCCGACCGATCGCCCAGCGTCGGAGTTGCCGGCTCGGGGGTCGCCTCCGGGGTCTGCGCCGGTGCGACCGGAGGTTGACCCTGACGGCTCCGCGGATGGCTCTCCACCCGCGGGGCCTGATGGGCCGTGCGGCCGTGCAACGGGGAGAGCGCGGTGCGCCGGGGCTCCGGCTCAGCCGGAGGCACGAACGTCTGCGCCAGACCGGAGGAGGTCTGGGATGGCGCCATCTCGACGACCTCCAGCCGCACCTTGGTCGGATCCGCGAAGCCCTTGACCGTGTTGACCGGTCCGGACATCCCCGGCTCGCGGGTCGGATACCCTGCGAAGTACGGGGTCTCCAACTCCAGGACCAGACGCTCGGCCCTGTCAGCGGGGTTGTCCGTCTCGATGCGCCACGGCCATGCGCTGTCTTCCCACGCGTCGGCCCGGAAGCCGTGGTCGGCGCGGCCCGGAAGTGGACGATCGATGCGCAGGCTCGAACCGGCGGTGAGGGCGAGCTGCGGGCGTGCCTGGCTCGCATCACCGGTCCAACGCAGGACTGCTGCGGAGCCGGCGTGATGGCGCATCTCGATCGGGCCGGAGGGCAGTCCACGGAGCGCGAAGGCGCCATGCCCGATGTCCGCGCTCCAGTCGCCTGGCAGGCGCAGGCGATGGACTCCGCGTCGCACCTCGAGGTCCATCCACGCCAGGTCGAACAGGATCCACTCGATGTTGGCGGGCGCGACGGTCGGCAGGGGACCCGCGGGGTTCGGTCTGGCGATGATTTGCCACTCCAGCGCCGAGGGTCCCCAGACGGTGAGGCTGGCCTGACCAACCCAGGCGATGCGCGCCTCGGCGCCAGCCGGCACCTCGAGGTGCGCGCGTCCGCGGATGGCCTCAGGCTGGCCGACCGTCACCTCGCGGTGGCTGCCATCGAGGGTCATCACGCGCACACGACCGCGGCGGACCTCGACCAGGCAGACGCCGGCTTCCCCCTGGGCCGTGAAGGGCCGCGGGGCCGGGGCTCCAGCGGTGGGCAGGGCCAGGGGCAGCGTCGCGACTTGGAGGCCCTCGACCGGCTGCGCCGCGGGCTGCTCAGCGGGCGCTTGGGCAGGTGCTACGCTTCCACCGACTGCGCTTGCGGGCTGGGGGTCCTGTCCCGCGAGCGGTGCGGTCAGGAACGGGAGGATCCACAGGGCGGGGAGCAGGGTGCGCATGTCTCGTCCGGACGGGGGCCTAGGCTCCCTGTCGTCGGATGGACCGCCTCGTTCTTGAACACCGAGCGGAAACTCCATGCCGTGAGGCGGGTCTCCACCTGGAAATGTGTTCCAGGCCTGCGCTCAGCCGCCTTGGATGTAGCCGCGCATCGCGGCGGCGTCCTCACGGGTCTCCTCGAAGTCGGCGCGCAGGAGGTCGCGCATGCTGAGCACGGCGATCACGGTGCCGTCCTCGATCACCGGCAGGTGGCGGATGTGCCGCTCACGCATCTCGCGACGAACCGCTTGGACCTTGTCCTCGGGGTGGGCCGTGAAGAGCCCGGTGGTCATCACCTCGCCCAGGGTGACTGTCTGCGGGGATCCTCCCTCAGCGACCACGCGCACCATCAGGTCGCGCTCGGTGAAGATGCCCAGCTCGCTCGAGCCGGGATCCACCACGAGGACCGAGCCTCGGCGGGTGCCGACCATCAACTTCGTGGC
>JAQBVH010000838.1 GCA_027623615.1 Planctomycetota bacterium
GGCCCGCAGCGCGAGCCGATCAGGGTGATCTCGTGTACGACCAGCGGCGCCAGGTCGAGGGGGGCCGCGCGCTCGGCGGTGGTCTTGAGCACCAGGCTACCGCGTGGATGCACCCAGCCGAGGGCGGCCTGGAGGACCTCGGGCTTGCCGGTCGCCTCGACCACCAGTGGGTAGCTCGGACCCGCGGGGGCGTCGACCCAGCCGCGCACACCGCGAGTGAAGGCCCAGCGCTCGGGGTGCCGGCCGAGGACGTCCACCTCCACGCCAGCGGCGCCCAGAACCTGGGCGCAGAGCAGGCCGAGTCGACCGTCCCCCACGACCAGGGCCTCGCCGATGCTGGCGGGGTCGACCTGCTCGAGGATCTCGCAGGCGGCCGCGAGGGGCTCGCTGAACGTCGCCGCCCGGTCGCTGACTGCATCCGGCACCGGGTGCAGGTTCCCATCCGGCAGGACGAGCTGCTCCGCGAACGCACCGCCATGGTTCAGGATCCCGAGGACCGACCGCTGGGGGCAGTGCCGACCGAGACCCTGCGCGCACCAGACACACTGTCCGCAGGCTGCGTTGATCTCGCCGACCACACGCCGTCCGGCCAGCGGCCCGTCGAGGGCACGCCCGACGAACTCATGGCCGGGTACGCCACGGAAGCCCATGTACCCGCGCCTCAGCGCGAGGTCCGTGGCACACACGCCCGCCAGGATCACCTGAACGCGCGTGTGGCCTTCCCGCGACGCCGGGGCCTCGAGGTCGGCGCGCAGTCGGACGGCGCCGTCCTCGAACCACAGGCCCCGCATCGCTGCGCTACTGCTCGACGCTCTCGGTGGAGAGGGCCTCGAACAGGCTCTGCATCAGGTTGACCAGCGCCTCGAGGCGCTTCTCGAGGATCATCTGCCGGTGCACGAGCTTCTCGACCACCGGGGGCAGGACGGCCTCGCGCGTGTAGTTGTTGATCATGTTGATGATCTCTGCGCGGTTGGCGTCCGGGAGCTTGTGGAAGTGGTAGTGGAACTTCTCCTCCAAGATCTCCTCGGTGACGTGCATCGTCTCCTGGGTGAGTTGTTCGAGCGACTTCTTGTCGTGCTCCTGGCGGAAGACCTCGAGCTTGTAGTCGTGCAGCAGTTCCTGGAACTTCTTCAGCATGATCGGATTGAAAACTGGCCCCAGCGAGGGGCAGCGGGGATGAACCAAACCCGAGCTTAGCCTGGGGCGGCAGAGCTGGGGTCTCGCCTGGAGAATCGGTACGGGAGGGGTGCCCTGGGGCCGTGCAGGGGGGCCGCCCGGTCAGGCCACCCCCCGTGTCGACTGCGGAGGTGCGTCGGGATCAGTCGGGCTTGCCAATCACGATCGAGACGTTGTGGCCGCCGAAACCGAGGGAGTTGCAGAGGGCGTTGCGCACCTCGAGCTCCCGCGCGTCCCCGGGGATGTAGTCCAGGTCGCAGTCGGGGTCCGGCGTGGTGTAGTTGCGTGTCGGATGGACCTTGCCCGAGTGCACGGCGAGGGCCGTCACGACGAGCTCGACCCCCGTGGCGGCGCCGAGCAGGTGACCCACCATCGACTTCGTGGAGTTGACTGCCAGGTTCTGGGCGTGGTCCCCGAAGGTCAGCTTGAGAGCGCGCGTCTCGATCGCATCGTTGTAGGCGGTCGAGGTGCCGTGCGCGTTCACGTACTGGACGTCCTCGGGGTTGAGCTTGGCGTGGCGCAGGGCCTCGGCGAAGGCGCGCGCCGGGCCGCGACCGTCCTCCTTGGGCGCGGTGATGTGAAAGGCATCGTCGGTGGAGCCGTAGCCCTTGACCTCGGCGTAGATGCGCGCACCGCGGGCCTTGGCCCGCTCGTACTCCTCGAAGACCAGCATGCCGCAGCCCTCGCCCATCACGAAGCCGTCCCGATCCATGTCGAAGGGTCGCGAGGCCCCACCCGGATCGTCGTTGCGGGTCGAGAGGGCCTTGGCCGACGCGAAGCCGGCCATGGAGAGGGGCGTGATCGCCGACTCCGAGCCGCCGGTCAGCACCAGGTCGCAGTCGTCCCACTGGATTGCGCGCCAGGCCATCCCGATGGCATGGCCCGCGGAGGCACACGCGCTGGAGGTCGTGAAGGCGGTCCCCATCAGGCCGTACTTGATCGCCACCTGCCCGCTGACCGCGTTGGCCATGATGCGTGGAATGAAGTGCGGGCTCACGCGCCGCGGACCGCGGTCGAGGAGCACGGCTTGCTGCTCGATGATGCCCGTGATCCCGCCGATCCCGGTGGCGATGATCGAGCCGTAGCGAGTGCGCCGCTCCTCGTCCTCCTGGGGAAGATCCTCGAGCCCGGCGTCACGCAGGGCTTCGTCCGCGGACATCAGGGCCCACATGGTGAACGGGTCCAGCTTGCGCAAATCGGAGCCCGTGAAGCCCTGTTCGGTCGGGTCCCAATCGACCTGGGCGGCGATCGTGCACGCAAGGTCGTCCGGCTCAAAGAGCCGGATGCGTGACACGCCGTTCTCCCCCGCGAGCAGACGCGGGAAGGAGGTTTCGACGTTGAGCCCGAGGGCGTTG
>JAQBVH010000839.1 GCA_027623615.1 Planctomycetota bacterium
CAGGCTCGAGGCGTAGGGCAGGGCCTTGGCCCGCCCGATGCCCGCCAGCTGCGGCGTCAGGATCGCGCCGATCGGACCCGGGTAGACCGAGCCGTAGGCGTGGCCGCCGACCTGCTTGTAGACCGGGCAGGCGTTGAGGCACGCGCCGCAGCGGATGCAGCCGAGGGACTGGCGCGTCAGCGGGTCCTCGAGCAGCGCCGTGCGCCCGTTGTCGAGCAGGACGAGGTGCACCTCCTCCGGGCCCTCCTCGCCCTCAGACTTCACGCCGGTGAACAGGGTCTGGTAGACCGACAGATCCTGGCCCGTCGCCGAGCGGGGGAGCAAGCGCAGGAACAGCGGCAGGTCCGCGAGTCGTGGCAGGAGCTTCTCGATGCCCATCAACGCGATGTGCACCTTCGGCAGGCTGCTCGACATGCGGATGTTGCCCTCGTTCTCGAGCAGGAGCAGCGAGCCCGTGTCGACCATGGCGAAGTTGACGCCGGTCACGCCGAGGTCCGCGTCGAGGAAGGCCTGGCGCAACACGCGCCGCGCGATGCCGGCCAGGGCCTCGACGTCGTCGGTGTAGTCCTCGCCCAGCTCCTTCTCGAACAGCTCGCCGATCTGCCCGCGGGGCTTGTGGATCGCCGGCGCGATGATGTGGCTCGGGAGCTCGCCCGCGAGCTGAATGATGTACTCGCCCAGGTCGGTCTCGACCGGGGTCATGCCGCGCGCCTCGAGGACGGCGTTGAGGCCGACCTCCTCGGTGACCATCGACTTCGACTTGACCACGGTCTGGGCGCCGTGCTCCTCGGCGATGTCGGCCAGGATGCGGCAGGCCTCGTCCCGGTCCTGGGCGCGGTGGACGAGCACGCCCCGCGCCTCGGCATTGCGGACGAAGGTCTCGATGTTCTCCGCCCAGTTGGCGAGCACCTCCTCCTTCAGCGCCGCGGCGCGTGTGCGCATCGCCTCCCACTCGGGCTGGGTGTCGATCGCCGCCTGGCGCTTGGTGGCGAAGAGGTCGGTGACGTGGTCGAGGGCGCCGCGCAGGGTCTCGTCCCCGAGCGCGGTCTTCGCGCGCTCGGGGAAGTCGTTCGCCTCGAGGTGGGCGATGCGATCGGAGGGGGCGCTCATCGGGACGCCAGGACCTCGGCCAGGTGGACCGCGCGCACCTTCGAGCCGCGCTTCTCGAGGCGACCGCCGAGCTGCATCAGGCAGGACACGTCGCCGGACACGACGGCGTCGACATCCTTCGTCTCGATGTGCTGGAGCTTCCAGTCGACCATCGCGACCGAGAGCTCGGGGTGCTTGACGCTGAAGGTGCCGCCGAAGCCGCAGCAGGTGTCGCAGCCCGTGGCCTCGACCAGCTCGAGCCCGTCGACGGCCTGCAGGAGCGCGCGCGGCTCGTCCTTGATGCCCAGCTCACGCAGGCCGTGGCACGTGACGCGGCCCGCGTAGCGCGCCCCGAGGTCGGTGATGCCGAGGTGGCGCACGAGCAGCGCTCCCAGCTCGAAGGTGCGCGCGGCGACGGATTTGGCCTTGGCGTGGCGCGGATCGCTCTCCTCGAAGAGCTCGGGCAGGTGCTGCATCATCGCGCCGCAGGAGCCCGAGGGAAACACGATCGCGTCGGCTGGATCGGCGTCGTAGAGGTCGACTAGTGCGCCGCCGACCCTGCGCGCCTCGTCGAGGTAGCCGGTGTTGTAGGCGGGTTGGCCGCAGCAGGTCTGGCGCGCGTCGAAGGTGACCTCGCAGCCGGCGCGGCGCAGGACCTCGACGGTCGCCTCTCCGACCGTGGGCCAGAGTTGATCGACGAGGCAGGTGGCGAAGAGGGCGACGCGCACGGGTCAGCCGTCGTACCCGCGGCGGGAGAGCTGGTGGCGCAGTGGATCCATCGTTCCCTCCTTGCCTCGGCGCTAGAGGGAGATCCCGTCCGCCGCCCACACCTGGAACTCCCGGTGCCCGTTCTCCTCCGCCAGGGCGGGCTTGCCGCTCGCGACCTCGCGCACGTAGTCGAACACCCGCGCCCCGACCTCGTCGATCGTCTCGGTGCCGTCGATCACGCCGCCCGCTGACAGGTCGAGGTCGCCCGGCATGCGCTCGTAGATGGCGTTGTTGCTGGTCAGCTTCAACACCGGCGCGATCGCGTTTCCTATCGTCGTCCCGCGACCGGTCGTGAACACGACCACCTGGCAGCCGGCGCCGACGAGCCCGGGGGTGCTCTCCTGGTCGTAGCCCGGCCCCTGCATCAGCCACAAGCCCTTGCCCGCGGGCGGCGAGGCGTAGGCGGTCACGCCCTCCACCCGCGTCGTGCCCGACTTGGCCATCGCGCCGAGGGACTTGATCGTGATGTTGAGCAGCCCGCCGGCCACGTTGCCCGGGCTCGGGTTCTGGCCGAGCTGGGAGTCGAAGCGCGCGGCCAGGTCCTTGTACCAGTCGACCGCGGCGAAGACGTCACGCGCGACCTTGGCGTCGCGGGCGCGCGCTGCGAAGAGGTGCTCCGCGCCGCAGAACTCCGGCACCTCGGTGATGATCACGGTGCCGCCGTGCTGCACGAC
>JAQBVH010000840.1 GCA_027623615.1 Planctomycetota bacterium
GGCGGGACGTTTGCTGGACCTCGCTCGACATCAGCTCGCAACTCCCGCGTCGTCCGCGCGCTCTGAGGAGGGCGGTGAGGGGCAGGAGCACGTAGTCGTTGACCGTGTGCAGGTGCACGAGGTCGACCTCGCGCCGGTGCAGCTTCGACGGGGCCTGCGGAGTCCCTGCGCCGCCTCCCCGAAGAGAGCCTCGCGCGTGCTAACTCCCCAACGCAGCCTTCTGGTGCTCGAAGATACGCTGGATGCCCTGCTCGCCCAGGGCCAGCATCTGATCGAGCTCGGCGCGGGTGAAGGCGGCGCCCTCGGCGGCGCCCTGGACCTCCACGAAGTTGCCGCCGCCGGTCATGACCAGGTTCATGTCCGTGCCGGCGCGGCTGTCCTCGTGGTAGTCGAGGTCGCAGACGGCGAGGCCGTCGACCACGCCGACCGAGATCGCGCCGAGCTGATCGGTCAGGGGCCACGCGCGCAGGACGCGCTTCTCGTCCATCCAGGTCAGGGCGTCGTGCAGGGCCACGTACGCGCCGCTGATGGCGGCCGTGCGCGTGCCGCCGTCCGCCTGCAGCACGTCGCAGTCGAGCCAGATCGTGCGCTCGGTCATCGCCTTGAGGTCGACCACGGCACGCAGCGCGCGACCGATCAGGCGTTGGATCTCGACCGAGCGGCCATCGACCTTGCCACCCCGGTCGCGGCTCTTCCTCTCGCCGGTCGACGAGGGCAGCATCGAGTACTCCGCGGTCAGCCAACCCTTGCCCTTGCCCTTGAGGAACCCGGGCACGCTGTCGACGACGCAGGCCGTGCACAGCACGCGCGTCTCGCCGAAGGAGGCGAGCACCGACCCCTGGGCCTGGTTCGTGAACCCTCGCTCGAAGGTGATCGGACGGGGATCTGCAGCGCTGCGGCCGTCGTGACGGGTTTGGTTCATTGTCGGGTGGTCGGGGGGCAGGGCGCGCGGATTCTAGCCGCTGCGCGGGGCGAGCTGGCGCAGGCGCTCCAGAGGGATGGTCGTCTCTCCGGCCGCCGTGCGCAGGGTGAGACCCCGCTCGAGGTCCAACCTGACGACCTCGCCCTCCACGGGTCCATCCGCTGTCTCTCCCCGGACCTGACCGGTGAACCCCGTCGCCGCGAGGTAGTCCGCCGCGAGCCCGGCGGCGTCGTCCTCGATCGCGGCGAGCCGAGACGCCAGGGCCTCGACCAGCTCCAGCTCGAGGTCCGCCGCGGTCGCCTGGATGCCCTCGAGCACGAGGCTGGTCACCGCGCGCTCGCTCGCCAGCCAGTCGGGGAAGCGGAGTTGGGTCACGTTCACGCCGACTCCGACCACGTACAGGGGCGCGGCGTTCCCGAGCCCACGCGTCTCGATCAAAACCCCGGCCAGCTTGCCGCCCGGCGCCAGGACGTCGTTCGGCCACTCGAGCTCGGCGCTCCCGAGGCCTAGGGCGCGCACGGCGTCCAGGGCCGCGAGCCCGGCAGCCACGGTCATCGCCGCCCCGGAGGTCACCCGCGGCGCCCGCCAGACCAGGCTGAGGAACAGGCCTGCTCCAGCCTCCGAGATCCACGGCCGGCCGCGTCGCCCACGCCCGGCGGTCTGGGCCTGGGCCACGTGCACGTCGAGGTGCTGGGCGTCCCCCGCCTCGACCATGGCCAAGGCCCGCTCGTTGGTCGAGTCGATGACCCCGTGTTCGAAGCGGCGAGCCACGCGCTAGTCCCCGATCTCGTCGACCGCCTCATCCCCGTCCGCGGGCGGAGGCCAGAGCTGGTCGGCCAGGTGCACGGGGATGCCGTAGCCGATCGCGTAGACGCGCTCCTGCTCCGGCGTCTGCTGCACGCTGACCACGATGCCGACGACGCGGCCGGTCGGGTCGATGATCGGTCCTCCCGAGTTGCCCGGGTGCACGCCCGCGTCGACCTGCAGCTTGTCGGAGAGCGAGCGCGAGACGATGCCGCGGAAGATCGAGGCGATCACGCGCCGGCCCTCCTGCAACGCGAAGTTGCCGAGGGGGAAGCCGACCAGGTAGACCTCGCTCGCATCAGCCGGCGGCGGCACGTCGGTGGTGAAGTCCTCCAGGTGAGGCATGCCCTCGAAGGGTGCGATCTTGGCGAGGGCCAGGTCGACGCCCTGCGCGATCCGGAGCACCTCGAGCGGGTGGCGCTGGGAGCGCTCGCTGAAGACCGCGTGCAGCTGGATGCGTGTCGAGATGCCCTCGGCCTGCGCGGCGAGCAGGATGCCGTCGCCGGAGGGTTGCACCACGTGCGCGTTGGTGAGGATGTAGCCCTCCTCACTGACGACGAACCCGGTGCCGGTCGAATCCGCTGTGAAGGGCCGGCCGATATCGTCCCAGTTGTAGCCATGCTGGAGGTCGACGTGCAGGATCCGGCCGTCGCGCTCGAGCTGGATCGCGACCTCGATCAACACGACGGTCTCCTTGACCGCGGAGACGCGCGTGAGCCGGCTCTCCTCGAGGTTGACCGGGTTGAACAGCGAGAGCTCCTCGCGCGCCGACTCGAGGCCGAAGCGAGTGGCCTCGAGCGCCT
>JAQBVH010000841.1 GCA_027623615.1 Planctomycetota bacterium
GCGGCCGGCGGTCTGAACCTCGCCGTCGCCGCAGGTCGCCTCACGGAGCTCGGCGCCGCGCCCACCGGCGCGGAGGGCCTGGCCGCCGCGTTCCGCAACCGCCTCAAGCTCGACCTCGACGGGGCCGTGAGTGCGTTGGCGCAGGAGTTCGAGGACGCGGTGAGCGTGGAGCTGCGGATCCTGGACCTGGTCAGCGCCCAGGCGCAGCTCGGCAAGCTGGCGTCGCTGCTCGAGGTGCGCACCGGCTACCCCGCGGTCGACGCGCTCCCCGAAGGTCCCTCCCGCCAGGTGCTCGCGGGGACCCTCCAGCGACTCGAGGTCCAGTTCAGCCAGCAGCGCGAGTCGGCGCGGAGCCGCGCGGTCGAGGAGCTGGACAAGCACCTCACCCGGACCCTGATTCCTGCCGTCGTGGCGGCCCGCGATGCGTTCCGGTGGAAGGACGCGCGCGCGTTGCTCGACACGCAGAGCGAATGGCTCGCGCAGGCCGGCATCGAGTCGAAGCTGCTACCCGAGGACGAGCAGCGGTTGATCGAAGACGGCAAGGCGCGGCTCGCGGTGGTGACCAACACCCTCTTCCCGCACTACAAGGCCACCGTCGACTCTCTCCAGAGTTTCCTGCGGGCGGACGAGGACGAGCTGCGCGAGAAGGTCGAGCGCGGCTCCCTCGGCGCCGCGGCCGAGCTGAGCGCGCGCTTCGAGGCGGAGCTGACGCAGCGGGCGATCGATCGCGACCAGGTTCCGGTCGACTATCAGACGATCTGGCCCTTCGAGGGCAAGCTGAAGGAGCTCGTCGAGGAGCTCCGCGACTACGAGGCACGCTTGCTCGAGGCCGACGCGAGCGAGGACTACGCCGTCGACCTCCTGCATGTCGCGGGGCTGCTGCGCTCACGGCGCTACGACGCGGCGCTGTCCCTCTGGGATGATCGGCTGGGCGACCCCTGGCGCTCATCGGTGCACGCCGCGATCGGCCAGCGTCGGCGCGAGGCTGAGCTGCTCGAGGGGCTCTTGATCCAGGTCGCCAAGGCCGTGCGCGCGCGCCACGACAAGCAGCTCGAGATCACCCTCGGCGACATCATGCACCGCGCCCAGGTGGTCGCGACGCGGACCCCGGAGCAGATCGTCGAGGAGGGCTTCGAGGTCGTGCTGCCAGGCCTGGAGCAACCGGTCGCGATCACCCTGCGGGCGAGGGCTGCCGCGGGGGACGGGGTCGAGACGCTGCCGACCGAGACCTTGATCGCCCTCTCCGGTCTGAATCCCAAGGACGTGGCCCTCGACGGCTTCGTCGTCGCCCTGTTCCTGCACTACGAAGGGCGGCACAAGGCGGCGCGCGAGCATCTCCCTGGCGGCCCCTTCGAGGAGACCGTGTTGCTCGCGCCGCTCCAGCAACGCATCGACGCCGCCCTCGACGAGCAAGCGGAAACAGACCGTGATCGTGACGGCGAGAAGGACCGGCTGCTGCGGGGGCTTCAGCGCTACGCGCGCGATGGCCGCTCGACGCCGGAGAACATGCTCGCCAGTGGGGAGCTGCTCCTCTCCTCGTACCGCGACCTCCTGACGCCCGAAGAGGTACTCGAGGTCCAGGGCATCTGCGTCGACTGCCGCCGCCGACTGCGCCCGCCCTCGGCGGAGGAGGCCTTCCCGGCTGCTACGATCGAGAAGCACTTCAGCGGGATCGTAACGCTGACCTGGGATTTCGAGCGCACCGGCGGCGCATGGCGCCTCGGGGACTGGTTCGCGTGGGACGACGATGGGGTGGTGCGCATGACCGTGCCGCGGGAGACCCAGGAGGACTTCTGGGACCGGGGCCGCGCGCTGCGCCTGCCGCTCGGGCGACCCCTCGCAGTGGACCAGGAGCTGGACCTGACCATGACCCTCGCCTGGGCCGACGAGCACGGAGACGAGTTCGACAACGACGTGGTCTTGTCCGTCGCGGGCGCGCACCTGCTCTTCGTCGACGGCCCGATCGGTCGACCGAATCGCTGGGCGGTCACCCGTCAGGATCCCCGGGCCGCATTCGAGAAGCTGCGCCTCGACGCGGACCCGCGCTTCGACGGCTTCTTGGGCTTCTCCCGTGACGAGCCTTTCGAGGTCAGGGTGAAGCTCGCCTCGAGCCAGGGCCGCATGCAGGTCTGGGTCGACGGCGTCGAGCTCGAGATGCCCAAGGAACCTCAACGCGCCGCCGCGCCCGAGCAGCCGGAGCTCGTGCTCTACAGCAAGTACCTGCTCGAGGCCTCCCGCGTCGTGCTCAAGGCGCGCTTGCGGCAGTAGGCAGCGCTGCGCGGGCCCGGCGCCGCCGATTTCGGGTCCTCGCTGAAAGGTTCGCGGATTGCCCAAAAGACCGGTTCCCGCGTGCATGCTAGCCTCTCCGCTCGTCCGCGATCGAATTACGACACGACCTATACCGCGGGTCCTCGTTCGCGGACTGCCGGTGCAAGAGGAGAGTTGATCTGATGCGCGTGACCTGCCCCACGTGCTCTACCGAGCACACGGTCGAGGATGGAATCCAAAGCGTCGCCTGTGAT
>JAQBVH010000842.1 GCA_027623615.1 Planctomycetota bacterium
GTGCGCGGCTTCTTCGACACGGACCAGCGTCCCCTGCGCGGGCTCCTCGAGCGCTGGCAGCAGCCGCTGCTGATCGTGCACGGGGCGAAGGACTTCCTCGTACCCGCGGCCGCGGCGCGGGAGCACCACCGCATCGTCCCCCATAGTGAGCTCGAGCTGCGCGAGGACGGCAGCCACTTCCTCGTCTGGAGCTGGACCGTCCCCCTCGCCGAGCGGCTGCTCACCTTCATCGATCAGGTCGAGGCAGGCACGGCCGCCACCCGCGCCGACGCCGACCCGGTTCGCGTCGCCGCCTCCCAACGCCCCTTCGACCCCGCCGACGCGCCGCCCTTCCAGGGCCTGGCCCTGATCGGCGCGATGATCATGCTGGCGGGCGCGACCTTCCTCTCGGAGGACCTGACCTGCTTCTCCGCAGGCCTGCTCGTCTCCCAGGGACGCATCGAGTTCATCTGGGCGACCCTGGCCTGCTTCCTCGGCATCTTCATCGGCGACGTGGGGCTGTACCTGCTCGGTCGCTGGCTCGGCCGCCCGGCGCTGAAGCGCGCGCCGCTCAAGTGGTTCGTGACCGAGGAGAAGGTCGAGCAGGCGCGTCATTGGTTCGAGAGCCGCGGCGCGCTCGTGATCTTCCTCAGCCGCTTCATGCCCGGCCTGCGCTTGCCGACCTACGTCGCGGCCGGCGTCGTGCGCACGAGCCTGCCGGTGTTCGCCTTCTGGTTCGTGCTGGCAGGGATGATCTGGACGCCGGCGCTGGTCGGGATCGCGGGGTGGATCGGCACGGAAGCCCAGGACTCCCTCGACCTGTTCGGCGAGTACGCGCTCTGGGGCGTGCTGGGTCTGCTCGTCTTCCTGGTGCTGATCAAGCGCATGCTCATCCCGATGTTCAGCTGGCGCGGTCGGCGCATCCTGTGGGGCAAGACCCAGAGGCTATGGCGCTGGGAGTTCTGGCCGGCGTGGCTGTTCTACCTGCCCATCGCCGGCTGGATCGGGTGGCTGGGGCTGCGCTACCGCAGCCTCGCGCTGGTCACCGCCTCGAACCCGGCCATCCCGACCGGCGGCTTCGTCGGTGAGTCGAAGGCGGACATCCTCGAGGGCCTGGGCGCGGAGCACCCGCTCGTCGCGCGCTTCACGCGTATGGAGCTGAGCGGAGACGCGGAAGCCCGCTGGGCGCGCGCGCAGGCCTTTACTGCGGAGCACGGCTACCCGGCCGTCCTCAAGCCCAACGTCGGACAGCGCGGGTCGGGTGTGCAGGTCTGCCGTGACGCCGCGCACCTCGAGCGCGCCGTGCGCGCCATGACCGTCGACTGCGTGCTCCAGGCCTTCGCGCCGGGCGTGGAGTTCGGGGTCTTCTACGCGCGCAAGCCCGGCGCAGCGGTCGGTCGCATCATCTCCATCACCGAGAAGGTCATCCCGGAGATCGTGGGCGACGGGGAGCGAACGGTCGAGCGCCTGATCCTGTCCGACCCGCGCGCCATCTGCGCGGCCCAGGTCTACCTCGACACGAACAAGGCCCAGCTGACCGAGGTCCTGCCCGCCGGCGAGCGCCTCGCGCTGGTCGACCTCGGCACCCACGCCCGCGGCGCGATCTTCCTCGACGGGGCGCGCTGCAACACGCCGGAGCTCCTGGCGGCGATCGACGAGCTCTCCCGCGGCTACGAGGGCTTCTTCTTCGGGCGCTACGACGTGCGTGTGCCGGACGCGGATCGGCTCGCGCGCGGCGAGGGCATCCAGGTCATCGAGCTCAACGGCGTGACCTCCGAGTCGACCCACATCTACGACCCCAGGCACAGCCTGCTCGGTGCCTGGGCGACCTTGATGCGCCAGTGGTCCCTGGCCTACGCCATCGCGAAGGAGAACCGGGATCGAGGCGCAGCCTCAGCCAGCGTTTGGGGCACCTTCCAGGAGTGGCGCCGCTATCGCGCCGCTCAAAAAGGTCACACCCAGCGGAGTCGTGGATAGGCTGAGCGTCATGCTCGCGCTGTTCGCCACCGCGCTGCTCGCGCCCGCCGTCGCCCAGGACCTGGAGACTCACCAGGGCCAGGTCGTACTCGAAGACGGCTCCCCCGTCGCGCATGCCTTGCTGCTGTGGCTCGAACCCACCCCGCTCGAGGTGCAGGGCCCGGACCGTCTCGAGCGGCTCCCCCGTGTGCATTTGATCGCGACCACCGACGCCGAGGGAGGCTTCCAGGTCGGGCGGGACGAACCCGGCGGGGACTGGTGGGGTCACTTTGAGGTGCTCAGCACCCAAGGCTCGGGCGCCTGGAGCCCGCCGGGAGCGAACAGGAATGCGCGCGTACGTCCCCAGGACCGTGGACCCGCGCCCCGCGCGTCCAATCGGGTCGTCCTGACCCCTCCCCGGGTGCTCGAGGTCCACGTCCTGCGCGCGGGCCAGCCCGCGGGGGACACGCCGGTCCGACTCGTCCCGTTCCTCAGCTGGCTCGGCGGCCTGGATGGGAACAACGGCGAGCAGTGGGCGGACCCGGCAGCCCGCGAGCTCTGGGGGCAGCTGACGACGGCGACCACC
>JAQBVH010000843.1 GCA_027623615.1 Planctomycetota bacterium
GCAGACGTCTGCCCCGTAGTCGCCGGGGCGGCACAGGCCGACCTGCGCGTTCATGTTGGCGCCGTCGAGATAGACCTGACCGCCGAACTCGTGAACGATCGTGCAGATCTCGCGGATGCGCGTCTCGAACACCCCGTGGGTCGAGGGGTACGTGATCATGATCGCGGCCAGGGCGTCCGCGTGCTTCTCGGCCTTGGCGCGCAGGTCGTCCACGTCCACGTTGCCACGTACGTCACAGGCGACCGCGACCACGCGCATGCCGGCCATGACCGCGCTCGCCGGGTTCGTGCCGTGGGCCGAGGTCGGGATCAGGCAGACGTCCCGGTGTCCCTGCCCCTGCGCCTGGTGATGGGCGCGGATGACGAGCATCCCGGCGAACTCGCCCTGGCTGCCTGCGTTCGGCTGCAGGGACACGCCCGCGAAGCCGGTGATCTCCCCCAACCAGGACTCGAGGTCGCGGAACAGCTGCTGGTAGCCCGCGGTGCGTTCGGCGGGCGCGAAGGGGTGCAGCGCGCCGAGGCTCGGCCAGGTGACCGGCAACATCTCGCTGGTCGCGTTGAGCTTCATCGTGCAGGAGCCCAGCGGGATCATCGAGGTGGTCAGGGAGAGGTCGCGCGCCGCCAACCGGTGGATGTAGCGCAGCATCTCGTGCTCGGAGTGGTACGAGTGAAAGATCGGATGGGTCAGGAACTCGCCGGTACGCGCCAGGCCCGTAGCGACGTTCGGGTCGACGCCCGTGGCGAGGAGCTCGACGTTGGCCTGTGCCTGCGTGGCACCGAGCGCCAGGAGCAAGGCCTCGACGTCCTCGGCGTTCGTGGACTCATCGAAGGACACGCCGAAGCTCGTCTCGTCGATCGGGCGCAGGTCGATACCTCTCGCGGCGGCCGCTGCCACCGCAGCTTCGGCGCCGCGTTCGTCCGTCATGACGCGCAGCGTGTCGAAGTACGCGCCAGGTGCGACCCGGTACCCGATGGCCTCGAGTCCCTTGTGGAGGGTCTTCGTCAGGCCATGCACGCGGGTCGCGATCGCCTTCAACCCCTTGGGTCCGTGGTAGACGGCGTACATGCCCGCCATGATCGCGAGCAGGACCTGCGCCGTGCAGATGTTGCTCGTTGCCTTGTCGCGCCGGATGTGTTGTTCGCGCGTCTGCAGCGCCATACGCAGGGCGGGCGCGCCGTGGCGGTCCTTGGAGACGCCGATCAAGCGGCCGGGAATCTGCCGCTTGAACTCGTCGCGCGTTGCGAGGAACGCGGCGTGGGGACCGCCGAAGCCCATCGGCACGCCGAAGCGCTGGGAGTTGCCGAGGACCACATCCGCGCCGAACTCCCCCGGAGGGGTCAGGAGCGTGAGCGCGAGCAGGTCCGTCGCGACGACATAGAGCGCGCCGCCGTCGTGGACGCGGTCCGCGAGGCGCTGCAGGTCGACGGCGCGGCCGTAGGTGTCCGGGTACTGGTCGAGCACGCCGCAGGCGCCCTCGAAGTCCATGGCCTCCAGGTCCCCCACCTCGACCTGCATGCCGATGGCCTCGGCGCGCGTCTGGACGACCGCGATCGTCTGCGGGTGACAGCGCTGCGAGATCACGAAGCGGTCGCGCTGCTTGCGACCGGCGGCCCAGCAGAGCGCCATCGCTTCCGCGGCAGCCGTGCCCTCGTCGAGGAGCGATGAGCCAGCGAGCGGCAGCCCGCACAGATCGGCGACCATCGTCTGAAAATTGAGCAACGCCTCGAGGCGGCCCTGGCTGATCTCCGCCTGGTAGGGCGTGTATTGGGTGTACCAGGAGGGATTCTCCAGCACGTTGCGCTGGATGACCGGCGGCACGATCGCGCCGTGGTAGCCCATCCCGATCCAGCTCCGAGTCACCTGGTTGCGATCGGCGATCGCAGCCAGGCTTGCCAGACCGGCGGATTCGCCAAGGCCCGCAGGGAGGGCCAGCTCACGACCCAGGCGAATGGCCGAGGGTATCGTCTCGTCGACGAGAGCATCCAAGCTCGGGACGCCGATGCGGTCGAGCATGGCCGCGACGTCTGCGTCGGTCGGGCCCACGTGGCGGCGGACGAAGGTGTCGGTCGGCTCGAGAAAAGCGGGGCGTGCGGTCAACGGCGATGAGGGGGGCAGCGGTAGAACCTGGGGGCACGATCGGGCGGAATCGAGCGGGGATTCTATCCGTGGGCAGCAGGGGGACGGGAGCCTGGAGGCAGCGAGGAACCCTCGTTCCCCATGGTGAGGGTAAATGCCACTGGTCAGGCACTGCTATTTGGACACAAAATCCACGTCACCCATGGCCCGAACGAAGAATCTCGACCGTGAGGCGGCACTCCGCGCCGCCATGGGAGTGTTCTGGAAGCATGGGTACGCGGGGACCTCCGTGCAGCACCTCGTGAGCGCGATGGGGATCCACCGCGCCAACCTCTACGAGGTCTTCGGGTCGAAGGAAGAGCTGTTCGGGGCCGTGGTGGCCAACTACACCGACCAGTACTTCGAGACCCTGATGCAGCCCTTCGGCGGCGCCGGGGAGTTT
>JAQBVH010000844.1 GCA_027623615.1 Planctomycetota bacterium
TCGGGGTCGAGCGCGCTCGTGGGCTCGTCGAAGAGCATGACCTTCGGCTTCATCGCGAGAGCGCGCGCGATCGCGACGCGCTGCTGCTGGCCGCCGGAGAGCTGCTTGGGTGTATGGGTCGCGCGGTCGGCCAGCCCGACGGCCTCGAGGGCGAGGCTGACGCGCGCGTGCCGCTCCTTGCGGTTCAGCGGCAACAGCCACAGGGGCAGCTCGACGTTCTCGTAGGCGGTCAGCACCGGCACCAGGTTGGCCTGCTGGAACACGTAGCCGACCTGGTCCGCGCGCCAGCGCGCCAGGCGCCGGCTGCTCGCGCCCGTCAGCGCGAGGCCGCCGACGATCAGCGTGCCCTCGTCCGCGGCGTCGATGCCTGCGAGCAGGTTCAGGAGCGTCGTCTTGCCGCTGCCCGACGGGCCGATCAGGACGAGGAACTCGCCCTCGGCGATGTCGAGGTCGACCTGCTCGAGGGGGGTCACGGTGTGCTCCCCCTTCACGAAGCGGCGGGTCACGCCGCGCAGTTCAGCAAAGGTCACCGGGCATCTCCTTCGATCGCGACGCGATCTCCTTCGGCCAGGCCCTCGCGGCCCCCGTCGATCAGCTTGTCGGTCAGGTTGAGGCCGCGGCGCACCTCGATCAGCTCGCCGTGGGTCGCGCCGGTCTCGATCGCGCGCCGGGTGGCTTCGCCGCCGGCCATGACCCAGACATGGTCGTCGCGCACGAGTCTCCTGGGAACGAGCACGACCTCGTCGGTCGACTCGACCCCCGACTCTCCGCCGCCCGCCGCGCCGAAGAAGCGCACCTGCGCAAGCATCTCGGGCCGCAGCAGCGCGTCGCCGTCCTTGACGCGCACCTGCACCTCGAGGGTGACCTTGGCCAGGTTCGCCTGCTGCACGACGCGCAGCACCTCGCCCTCGTAGGGCCGACCGCGGCGCGACTCCGCGTCGATCAGCGCGCGCTGACCGGCGAAGATGCGCTCGACCTGGGGCTGGGGCACGTCGACGCGCACGCGCAGGGAGCTGGGCTCGTAGAGGGAGCACACCGCGTTGGCCTGCCCCTGGGCCGTGAGCACCATGCCCGGCAGCGCCAGCCGCTCGAGCACGATGCCCTCCCTCGGCGAGCGGATCACCATGCGGTCGAGCCGTAGCTGGGCCGCCTCGAGGGTCGCGGTCGCCTTGCGCACCTCGGCCTTGGCGTGGTCGACCTGGGCCTGGGCCAGCTCGACCTCGAGGCGATCGTCGAAGCGCAGCTCGAGGTCCTTCTCGGCGCGGGTCAGCCGGGCCTGGCGCTCGGCGATGGTGGCTGCCGCGAGGGCGGCCTCGGCCTGCAGGCCCGCGAGGCGGCCGGTGGCTTCCTGGATGGCAGCCGCGGCGATCTCGACCTGCCGCACGCCGCTGGCGCCGGCAGCCTCGAGCTCCTGCTGCACGACCAGCTCTTCCTCGGCCAGGGCCAGCTTGGCCTCACCTTCGACGACCGCAGCTGCGCGTAGTGCAGACGCCGCCTTGGCGCCGCTCAACGCGGCGCGCGCGGCGTCGATCGCCTCGGTGACCTCGATGCCTGCGTCCAGGCGCTCCTGGGCGATCGTGCCGCGCGCCCGCGCCTCGGCCTCTTCGGCCTGGCGAATCGCGAGCTCGGCCTCAGCGGAGTCGCGTGCGATGCGCGCGTCCTCGTCGACCAGGCGCGCGACGATCTGGTCGACCTCGACAAGGTCGGACTCCTGGACGAGGACCTCCTCGACCACGCCCTCCGCGAGCGCGGCGACTTGGACCGGGAACGGATCCGGTTCGACCCAGCCCGAGGCCTGGACGACGACCGTGTCCTCCCCCAGCGCCGCGACCTGGTCGGCGTTGGGTGCGGTCGGGCGCACCACGGTGATCGAGTGCACCTCGCGGAAGAGGTCGGTCAGCGTCGAGGCGAGCAGCGCCGCGAACCCGAGCAGCAGCACGAGCGGAACGAGAATGCGCAGCTTGCTGCGCTTCGGCGGCTCGACGCTGGTGGTCGGACGCGCGAGCGCGGAGAGGTCGACGTCGGAGCGGACCTGGCTCATCGAGTCACCTCCGGGGGCCCGATCGCGGCCGCGAGGTCGAGCTCGGTGCGCGCCAGCGCCAGGCTCGCGTCCGGGACCAGGAACAGGCTCGCCCGTCGAGCGTCGACGGCGTCGAGCCAGTCCTCCACCGATGCGCGGCCGGTCCGAAAGCGTGCCCGCGCCGCGGTCCAGGCCTGGGCGGCTGCGGCCTCGACCTCGGCGGCGTTGGTGGCCGCGAGATCCGCCATGCTCCGCTGGCTCCCGGCGCTCGCCGCTGCGTTGCGCAGCAGGAGGAGAGCCTCCACGTAGCGCTCCACGGCTCGGTCCCGCTCCACCCCCGCCGCCTCGATGCGGCCTCGCAAGCTGCCGGGCCAGGGAAGGTCCAGCCCGAGCAGTCCCCCGATCCGGGTTGGGTCGAGGGGGCCTTCGGGCCACCCCAGGTGCGCGCCGAGTCGGATGCCGGGCAGGGCACCGGCAGCGACGAGGCGCAGCCGAG
>JAQBVH010000845.1 GCA_027623615.1 Planctomycetota bacterium
CGGGCACGGACGGACGCGGCCGGGTCCCGCGCGGCGCGGCGCAGGGCGGCCCCGGCCTCCCGTCCGTAGCGGGGGTGCTGACGGGCGAGCCGGGCCAGGCCGTCGACCGCCCAGGCTCGGGTGAACTTTTGGTCACCGGCCGCGGCGGTCCTGATGAAACGGGCCACCTGCCCTGCGTTGCGAGTAGGGATCTCGAGGTGCGCGACCGATTGGCACAGGTGCAGGCGCGCGTCGTCCAGCGCGACCCGCTCCAGCCGCCGCGCGAGGGCAGCCGTGGAGGACCGGTCGAGCTCCAGCCCGGCCTGCAGGTACGCTCTGAGCAGCCAGGTGGCAGGCACACAGGCGCGCGGGTCGGCGGCGGCGGCGATCAAGGCCTCGACCCAGGCCTCCGCGGGCGCGACGGCGTCCCGCACGACCTCGAGGCCAGCGACACCCCCGCGCTCGTAGGAGCGCCACATGCTCTCGATGTCCATCGCGACCCGATTGTAGTCAGCCGGCCGGGGAGCCTCCCGCGAGCCATGCGCCTGTTCCTGCGCGCGCTGCTCGGGTTATCCTGCCACGCCAACCAAAGGAAGCCCCATGACCCGCGCCCGCGCCCGCCACATCCTCGTCAAGACCGAAGCCGAATGCCTCGACCTCAAGACCAAGCTCGAGAACGGAGCTGAGTTCGAGAGCCTCGCCAAGCAGCACTCCAGCTGCCCCTCGGGAGCTCGCGGCGGCGACCTGGGTGAGTTCGGCCCGGGCCAGATGGTGCCCGAGTTCGACACGGTGGTCTTCAAGGAGGCCGTCGGTGAGGTGCATGGACCGGTGAAGACCCAGTTCGGGTTCCACCTCCTCGAGGTCACGAGTCGGGGCTGAGTAGGCCGGTCGACCATGCCGGGCGCCCCAGCCCGAGAGGCTGCGCCACGGGTGCAGGGAGGGTGATCTTGCCCTCCCCTCCCGCCGCGATGGACTCGTCGAGCCGGCCGGTCAGGAACGCCACGCAGGTGGCCTCGGGAACGGTCACGTAGGTCCCCTCGTCCTTGACGAACTCGCCCGGATACTCCTGGTCCTGCTCCATCTCGGCCACGGTGATCCCGATGTCCGTGTCCAGGCCAACCTTCGAGTTGGCCTTGGCCAGCCCGTCCTTGATCGTCACGCGCACGGCGTCCGCGACCTCGAGCTTGACCGAGTCCCCTTCGCTGGCGGCAGCGCAGGCCCGGAAGTAGATCAGCCGCAGGGCCCTCCACGTGGGACCGTGCACGAAGGTCCGGTCGAGGAAGCGCCGAACGCTCGCAGCGCCGCGGATCTCGCACCGCGCCGCCCGCGAGGTCCCGGCCTCGATCCACTCGTGGAGGGCATCCTCCGACCACCCACCCGTCTGGTCGGGGAAGGTCTGGCGGAGGTGCTGTGCCAGGTCAATCCGGTGGGACGAGCGTTTGGGCTCGAGGATCGCCTCGAGCTGGGACAAGCGGAGCTTGAGCATGGCAGGCGCGGGCTCGATTAGGCCCGCAGGCAGAGCGGCTGTAGCCGGTCATCTCGGACTCGGCACCACCCGAGACGGCCGGCCCAGCTTTCGCCCGTGCCGAAGCAAGCTCGCGACAGAAGCATCCCTGGAAGGAGTGTTCAACTCAGTACGGGACACGGCGCCAATTGCGTCAAGTCCCTACGCCCCGGGCGCCGATCGCCGTGGCATGCACGTCCCCAGCAGCACCCCCGTCGTGTCGAACCCGATCTCCGTCGCTGTGGCCAAACTTCAACTCGACGGCCAAGCCGCCCAGGGCGCGGCGGCGAAGGTCTTGATCGAAGCAGCCGGTGAGGTCACGCAGCCGGCGCCCGAACGCGACTCCGGCGTGGGCCGCCGGGTCGACGTCGAGGCCTGAGTCAGTCCTTCAGCAGCGCCTCGAGCTCGTCCGGCGTGCGCGGCAACCCTGCGGTGAGTCGCCGGCAACCGGCGTCGGTGACCACGACCTCCTCCTCGAGGAACACCGCGATGCCGCGGTCGTGGTCGTAGTACCAGGGCTCGACCGTGAAGAGCATCCCAGGCTCGAGCCGCCGCTCCGCGATCGCCGGGTCACCCGTGCTGAGGCCCAGGTGGTGCCCGAAAAACAGGCCCGTCTGCATGTAGGGTCGATCGAGGTCGGGGATGCTCGCGTAGGCCACCTGCGCCAGCTCCGCGAAGGTGACGCCCGGCCGCACCGCCGCGATGATCGCGTCGCTGACGCCCGTCACCATCTCGAGGGTCGCGCGCTGCTCGGGCGTGAAGGACCCCGACACCGGGAAGGTCCGGCCGACGTCGCTGACGTGGTGGTCCAGCTCACAGCCAACGTCGAGGATCACCAGCTCCCCGGCCTGCAGCACCCGGTTGCGTCGGTCGTAGCGGCTGGCCAGGATGCGCCACGGCCAGAGGGAGTTCGGGCCCGACTTGATGATCGAGTCGAACGCGAGGCGCTGCGCGCCGCCGCGCTTGCAAGCCGCTTCGAAGTAGCCCTCGAGGGTGCGCTCGTCCACACCCGGCTCGATGGCGCGGG
>JAQBVH010000846.1 GCA_027623615.1 Planctomycetota bacterium
GGTGCGTGGGACGATCCCGAGCACGAGCGCGCCCTACCGCGCGGACTTCTCACACCCCGACCCCGTGCGCCTGTTCGGCGAGTCGGTCCGCGGCGGCCTCTCCTCGCGCGGGATCAAGTTCGGTCGCAGCGAGGTCGTGCGCGAGCGCGGCCGACCGCCGGGCACGCGGGTGGCCGTGCTGCGCTCGCCGCTGCAGGACCTGCTCGTGCCCATCCTGGGCGAGTCGCGCAACAGCGTCGCGGACCAGCTGCTGCTCGGTGTCGCCCACGCGATAGGGGAGCCGGGCACCCGGGAGGGCGCCCAGGCCGCGGTGGCGCGCGCCCTGGCGCAGCTGGGTTGTCCTGTTGAGGGGCTCGTGCAGGTCGACGGCTCCGGGCTCTCCCGGGACAACCGGATCAGCACGCGCCAGTTCACTGCGCTCCTGGCCGCCGTGCTGGCGCACCCGGACGCCGACTCGTTCTTCGAGGCGCTGCCGGTTGGCGGCGAGAGCGGCACTCTTGCGAAGCGCATGCGCCACACGAGCGCGCGCGGTCGCGTGCACGCCAAGACCGGCTGGATCAACGGCACCAGCGCCCTGGCCGGTGTCGTGCGCACCCTCGACGATCGCAAGCTGGTCTTCGCGATCCTCGTCAACCATCCAGTGGCGAGTGGCCTGAACCCGCGCTGCTGGAAGCCGATGGGCGACGAGATCGCCCGCCTCCTGGTCGAGAGCGAGGCGACCCGATGACCGGCATGACCGGCGCCGAGCGTGCCGCCGCCCTCGCAGTGGCCCTCGAGGCCGCGCGCGCCGCAGGGGACCTGCTCCTCGAGCACCTCGGCGCCGTGGACCCGCGCGAGATCGGCCGCAAGAGCTCCGCGCGGGACCTGGTCACCGCCGCCGACGTGGCCAGCGAGCGGCTGCTCGTGGCGCGCCTGCGTGACGCCTTCCCCGATCATGCGATCGAGTCCGAGGAGGAGGTCAAGGACCCGGCCGACGACCGGCTGCGCTGGTTCCTCGACCCGTTGGACGGGACGGTGAACTTCGTACACCGCCTGCCCTGCTTCGCGGTGTCGATGGGCCTGTGGTCGAGCGAGGGCCCCGAGGTGGCGGTCGTCCACCTGCCCTACCTGCGCGAGACGTTCCACGCCACGCGCGGCGGCGGCGCGTTCTTGAACGGCCGGCCGATCCAGGTCTCGAACACGACCGAGCTTTCCGAGGGCATCCTCGCCACCGGGTTTCCGTATCGCCGGCACGAGCTCGTCCCCAACAACCTCGAGAACTTCAACCGCTTCTTCCTGCGCGCCCAGGGTCTGCGGCGCATGGGCTCGGCCGCGATCGACCTGGCCTACGTCGCCGACGGGCGCTTGGACGGGTACTGGGAGCTGTACCTCTCGCCCCACGACGTGGCCGCCGGGGGCTTGCTCGTGCGGGAAGCGGGCGGACTCGTGACCGACGTCGACGGCGGCGAGGACTGGCTGCGTGGCGCGCACATCGTGGCGGCGCCACCGGGGGTGCACGAGGCGATCCGGTCCCAACTCGAGCACGGCACCGAGCTGCCGTAGCGGGCTGCCGTCGCGAGCCTCGCGGTCACGGATCCGACAGCTCGAAGTCGGTTCCGTGTCCGTCGTCGATTACGCGTGGCGTTCCGGGCGCTGACACATCCGAGACGTTGGACTGCAAGGGCGGAGAGGCGAGGTTCAGGCCATGGTTCTCTCTTCTCTCCCCACGCTCGCGGCGCTGGCTCTCCTCCTCGCTGCGGCCCTCCGACCCCGTCTGGCGCAGGCCCCGGTGCCCACCGAGGCGCCGCCTCCCTCCGTCCAGGACGTGCGTGGCGTCCCCCTTGCGGGCGCCCGGATCTCGCTCGAGGTCGATGGCGTCTGGCAGCGCGTCGGCCTGACCGGACCGATGGGGGAGCTCCTGGGCCTCCCGGATGCCGGACGGCTCGTCGTGAGCCACTCCAGCTACGTCCCGGCCCGCCTCCAGGTGCCAACCGCCGGCCAGACGGTCGTGCTCCAGCGCGCAGGCCACCTGAGCGGCTCCGTGCGGGGCGTTCGACCGGGCGCAGAGGTGATCGCCTGGCCGGCAGAGGGGTCCATGGAGGCAGCCCTCGAGGCCTCCCGACGGGGTGACCCGACGGTGCCGCGCTGCCGACTGGACGGGGTCGCCTTCGTCCTGCGCGAGCTCGACCGTGCCAAGCGCTGGAACGTGGGGGTCGTGCGCTGCGGCGCCCTGCACGTGCTCGCACGCAACCTCGAGGTCGGCCGCGCGGACCTGCGCTTCAGTCTCTAGGCGACCCCGTTGGGGCCGCTACGCCTCCCGGGGGCTCCCGCGGAGGCGTGCGTGTTGTCTGGCGCCACACCTGACGGTGTGGGCCAAGCGACCCCGTTGGGGCCGCCTACGGCTCCTGCGGAGGCGTGAGTGTTGTCTGGCGCCACACCTGACGGTGTGACGACCGGAGCGAGCACCTGTGGCGCACGCTCCTGTGGTGCGAGTCCGAAGTTCGGCACATTTGTTCGGCCGCTATC
>JAQBVH010000847.1 GCA_027623615.1 Planctomycetota bacterium
CGTTGGCGATGTGCAGGTCCGGAGGCGGTTGATGGAACGGCTTGTGAACCGCGTGGTAGCTGAGCCAGACGAAGTCGGTGTGCTCGCGCACGCGGCGCAGCGCGTCGTTGGTCTCATCCTGGGTGAGGTAGCGCTCGCGAACCCGCTGCTCATCCCCGTCAGTCACCTTGGGGAAGTTGTAGTAGTTGTCCCCGCCGCTCCCGCCGGAGGGGTTGCCGATCACGCCCTCGTAGCTCTCGAAGCCGGCTCGGTTGGGATGGCTCAGATCCGCGTCCGGAGCCAGGTGCCACTTACCGACCTTGGCGCTGCCCTTGCCAGCGGCGCCGAGCACCGTCGGCAGTGGCGCGTACACGTCGAGCGGCAACGCGTAGCGCGACTCGCGGCGGATGATCGTGCCCAGGGCGATGCCTGGCCGCGAGCCGTAGGCGCCCAGCAAGGCCCGCGCGCGGGTGGGCGAGCAGAGCGGGCTCGAGTGGAAGCGCGTGAAGCGCCGGCCGTTCTCGGAGAGCTGGTCGAGGAACGGGGTCTCGGTCACCTCGAGCAGGTCGAAGCCGACGTCGTCGAGGTCGATCAGGAGGAGCCGGGGCGACGCCTCCTCGACAGGTGCCTGCGGTTCCTGCGCCCGGCGGTCCGGGGCTCCAGAGAGGAGCAGTAGGAAGAGCAGCGTGCGCACGGGTTCATTCTCCGCCGGTCGGCCGCGAGCGGCAACGGGGCGCCGGGATCGCGCACCCGCCTTCACGCAGCCTTACCACGCGCGGGCTTCTACGCCGCGATCGAGCGCGGGAAGGTCTCCATCCGGAGCAGCACCTCGGCCTTGTCGGCCGGGACCGGGGGGCTGAAGAGGAAGCCCTGGATCTCGTTGCACTGCAAGACGCGCAGGAACTCGAGCTGGCTCTCGGTCTCGACGCCTTCGGCGACCACCGACAGCTTCAGGGAGTGCCCCATCAGGATGATCGCGGTCGCGATCGCCGCGTCGTCCGGGTTGGTCGTCACGTCCATCACGAAGGAGCGGTCGATCTTCAGGGCGTCGATCGGGAAGCGCTTCAGGTAGGACAGGGACGAGTAGCCGGTCCCGAAGTCGTCGATCGAGATGTGGATCCCAGCGCTCTTGATGCGCTGCAGCGTCTCGCACGTCTTCTTCGGGTCGTTCATCAGCATGCTCTCGGTGACCTCGAGCTCGAGCCCGCTGTTCTCGAGGCCTGACTCCGCGAGCGCGTCCATCACCACGGCGTACAGATCCGTGCGTCGGAACTGCACCGGCGAGAGGTTCACCGACATGGCGATCTTCGGCAGGCCGGCCTCGCGCCAGGCCTGGTTCTGACGGCAGGCCTCACGCAGCACCCACTCGCCGATGGGCACGATCAGGCCGGTCTCCTCGGCCAGGGGGATGAACTGTCCCGGGGGCACGAGGCCGAGCTCGGGGTGCTGCCAGCGCACGAGGCACTCCATGCCCTTGATGCGCCGGGTCTCCGTGTCGACGCGCGGCTGGTAGTAGACGCGCAGCTCCTCCCGGGAGATCGCCTCCCGCAAGCTGCGCTCGAGGGTCAGACGCTCGAAGGCCCAGCGGCCCATCGCCTCGGTGTGGAAGATCATCAGCGAGGAGCCCTCGCGGCGAGCACGGCGCGCTGCCTCCTGGGCGTTCGCGGCCAGCTGGGCCGCCTCACGTCCGTCCTCGGGGAAGGCGCTGATGCCGAGGCCCACCTGGGGCTCCACCATGCGGCCGCCCTGCTCCATCGGCTGGGACAGGTGCTCCTGCAGACGCGCGCCGATCCTGGCTGACTCCTGCAGGCGCGTGATGCCGGGGATCATCATCAGCATCACGCCGGGCTGCGGTCGGCACAGGCGCAGGCCAGGCAGCAGCGACGCAAGGCTGCCGTCCTCGTCCGCCTCGAAGGCGGCGTGGGCCTGGCGGGTCAGGCGCTCGTTCCAGGCGCGCTCGCCGTTTGCGTCCATGCACGTGAGGTCCTGCCCGGGCACCTCGAGCACCGCGGAGATCACCGCGACCTTGCTCTCGTCGCCACTCGCCGTGATCAGCGTTTCGGACAGGCAGCCGAGGAAGGCGTCCGGCTCCATCCAGCAGCCTGTCGCTTCGCTCGGCCCAGCGCTCGGAGCCATCCGCCCGAGGCGGTGCCGGACGAGGCCGGGGCGCAGCGGGCGCTCGAGGAACTCGTCGATACCGGCGGAGGCCAGGCCTTCCCAATCGAGCTCCATCGTGGGCTCGAAGGAGAGCAGGAAGCGCGTGCCACGCGGCGCCTCGCTGACCAGTTCGCGGAACCAGGTCGCCGGGTCCCCGTCGGCCATCTCGTGGGCAACGAGGACGGCGCCAGGGGCACTCGCGAAGCCCGCGAGGCAGGCGGCGCGATCGGCCGCCTCGGCCACGGTCCAGCCTTCGTCACGGAAGCATGCGGCGACCTCAGCGCGTGCGTGAGCGTCAGGATCGGCCAGGAGGAGGGGAACGGACGGGAAGGCGTTGGACATGGGAGATCCAGCCAGGCGGACGGG
>JAQBVH010000009.1 GCA_027623615.1 Planctomycetota bacterium
TGCCTGCCTCCCTAGCAAACATCGGTGACGTGGACGGTGACGGGGTTTTCGATTATGTGCTGGCTGCTGTCGGCTACATGGTCTTCGTTCACTCCGGCGCTACAGGAGTGATTCTCTACAGCCTCCCCGACTATTTTGACAATATCTCGTTTGGGAGGGCCGTCGTGGGGATGGGTGACCTCGACGGCGACGGAACCCCCGACTTCGCTGCCAGCGGGAACTACGACCACGCGTGCCAGGAGACTCGCCAGGGCTGGATCCGGTTCTACTCGGGAAAAGACGGATCGTTCCTCTGGCAGCACTCGTCCACCAAGGCGAACGACGCCTGGGCGAAGAAGGGGTGCACCTACTACTGGCTGGAAGGTGGCGAGGATGTCAACGGGGACGGGGTCCTGGACTTCATGACTCGAGGCCGCAACACGCACCCGCACATGACATGGTCCAACCCCGCGGGCCACCACACCGCAGTCCACTCCGGACGAACTGGCACCATGCTCTGGCGCCAGTTTCCCGGCTGGGGCGGCGAGTTCCTGGGAGACGTGGACGGTGATGGCCTCTCCGAATGGATCCACGGGAACTACATCTATGACCGCCACCAAAAGGGCACCCCGGGTGGCCGAGTTTCCGTCTACCGCGGCTTCGCCGGCGACGCCGAGCGGATCTGCGTCGCCAACCCCAACTCCTCGGGCGAGCCAGCCAGGCTCCTGCTCGACGGGCCGATCAGCATCGGCAACAACGAGCTCTTCCTGTCGATCGAGAACGGCATCCCCGGCGAGGTGGCGGTCTTCTTCTATGGCCGCGAGCAGGTCTTCCAGCCCTTCGGCGACGGCACGCTCTGCGTCGGTGGCGGGACCCTCGGGCACCTGCGCATCGGGTCCCCGATCACCCTCGACGCCGACGGTTACGGCTCGATGCAGGTGGACATGAAGATGAAGCCGATGGACAACGGCCCGAGCGCCTGGAAGCCCGGCCGCACCTGGTTCCTGCAGGCCTGGTACCGCGATCCCCTCGGGGTCACCGGCTTCAACCTGACCGACGCCTGGCAGGTTACCTTCGTGAACTGATGGCGCCTACAGGTCGTGCACCTCGCCGTCGTTGGCGACGTGCATCCCCGCGGCGTGGACACGTTCGCGCGCAGGTGTGCCCGGCACGAGCAGCGGGTTCGAGTGATTGAGGTGGAAGAAGCGCACCTTGTCCCGCTCCTCGGCAGGTAGGTCCGCGAAGCGCGCCAGGGACTCGACGATGAACGGGTGCGGGATCCCGTCCATGTCGCGGCCGGGAAGCTCATCTTCGTCGAAGAAGGTCCCGTCCAGCAGGGCCACGTCGGCGCGGGCGATCCAGTCCTCGATGCGCTCGTCCCAACGCTCCCACTTGTCGATGTCGGGCAGGAACAGGGCGGCGCGCTCGGGGCCCTCGATCAGGAAGCCGACCGTGTCGGAGAACTCCGGGCGGTGGGGCACGAGGAAGGCTGTGACGGTCAGGTCCTGCGCCAGCCGGACGGGTTCGCCGGGCACGAGCGGCACGTGCTCGAGATGCCCAGCGTGGAAGAGCAGGCTCCAGGGTCCATGGCCGGTCAGGAAGGCGCCCATCTTCTCGGTGGCGTACAGGGGCGTGTTCTCGGTGGCGTAGGACTCCCGGCCCAGATGCATCAGGCCCGTGTAGTGACCCATGTGCGCGTGGGTCAGGAAGATGCCGTCGAACAGGGGCGGGCGTCCCGGTGCCTCGGGGTCTGGGCCAGCGTGACCGCGGGCCAGCTCGAGCTGCTGGGGCAGGTGGGGCGTGGCGTCGAAGAGGTAACGCTTGCCGCTGCGCGGGTCCACGACCAGCGCGCTGGCCACGAGGCGGGCCAGGCAAGGGTCCGCGTGGGCAGCGCGACAGGGCGCCTGCTCGCAGCCGATCTGGGGGAAGCCACCGTCCTGGGCGGTGCCGAGCACGACCAGGTAGGGGGCGTCACGATCCTCGACCGAGGTGCAGGCGGCGAGCAGCAGCGCGAGCAGGGGCAGCAGGTGCATGCCCGCAAGGTACAGGTTTCGAGAAGCGACCGGTGCTCCGCTAGAATGGACGCCATGACCCTAGCTCCCGTGCTCTTGATGGCCGCCCTGCTGGCGGCGGATGGCGATGACGACTTCCAGCGCAAGAGCGATCGCTCGCGCCTCGAGGGGAAGCCGGCGCCGGCACTGTCCGTCGAGAGCTGGCTGCACACGGACGGGCTCGAGCTCGACGAGCTGTCCGGACAGGTCGTGCTCCTCGACTTCTGGGGCACCTGGTCGAAGCCCTGCCGGGACGACGTGGCGCGCCTCAAGGAGCTGTGGGAGACCCGGCACGAGCAGGGCCTCATCGTGATCGGCATCCACACCTCGGACGGCTGGGACAAGGCGGTCGACTTCGTGGCCGCCCACGGGATCCGCTACGCGGTCTGCCACGACGCGGACCGACTGACCGGCGCGGCCTACGGGGTCGACAGTTACCCCGAGTACGCGCTGATCGACAAGCATGGGGTGCTGCGCTTCGCGGACCTGGACGGCGACGACCTCGAGCTGGCGGTGGACTACCTGCTGGCCGAGTCCACGGGCGACCTGACCGAGGCGGTGCATCACCTGGTCGAGAACATGCCGAACGTGCGCATCGAGATGCTCGACCCCGACAAGGACGAGGTCGCCCTAGCGATCGAGCTGCGCTGCGCGCTGATCGAGGGTGACGACGAGGAGCTGCTCGAGCTGACGATGACTCGCGCCGGGTACGCCGATGAGGAGCTGATCTGCACCGCGGCCGTACGGGACCTCGGCCTGCGCACCTTGGTCGGACGGTCCGGCGAGCACACCTTCGATCTGAGCGTCGAAGGGGGCGAGCTCGAGGGAACCGTGCAGGCGTCCCCGGACGCCGAGCCGGAGCAGGTGGAACTCAGTCTGCCTCCCGGCGCCTTGCCCCACGCGATGGCGACGCTGCGCGCGTTCCTGATGCCGTTCGAGGGTGAGGCGGAGGTCGGCGTGCCCATCCTGGACCCCGAGGTCCCCGAGCTCTCCGGGACGGCCACCCTGCGCTATGCGGGGGAGCGCAGCTTCCAGGAGGGCGGCAAGGTCGGCGGCGGGAAGCGGAGTGGGCACGCCGTGGAGATCACGGAGAAGGGCTCAGTGCAGCTGACGATGATCTTCGACGATGACCGGCGCCTGATCGGCGTCCTACCGGCCGACCTCGAAGGGCAGTCCTTCCGGATCACCTATCCCGACTGACGGGCATGGCGCGCTGATCGCGCCGCGATCCGGGCGTTCGTGCGCCGCCCCCTTGGGCCCGCGCCCTGCCTGCGGTGAAATGGCGCCATGGATTCCTTCGCACCCACAAAAGACGATCGCTTCTCCTTCGGCCTCTGGACCGTCGGCAACCCCGGCCGCGATCCCTTCGGAGAGGCGGTGCGCCCCGTCCAGGATCCCAATCACCTGGTGCGCAAGCTGGCCGAGTGCGGCGCGTGGGGGGTGAACCTGCACGACAACGACCTCGTGCCCTTCGGCGCCTCGGCGTCCGAGCGTGACCGGATCGTGGGGGAGTTCAAGGCGACCCTCGAGGACAGCGGCATGGTCGTGCCGATGGCGACCACCAACCTGTTCAGCCACCCGATCTTCAAGGACGGCGGCTTCACCTCGAACGACCCGAAGGTGCGCGCGTTCGGCCTGCAGAAGACCATGGACGCCATCGACCTGGGGGTCGAGCTGGGCGCCAAGATCTACGTCTTCTGGGGCGGCCGCGAGGGCACCGAGGCCGACGCTTGCCGCGACCCGCAGGAGGCCATGAAGCGCTACCGCGACGGCATGAACTACCTTTGCTCCTACGTGAAGGACCAGGGCTACGACCTCAAGTTCGCCCTCGAGGCCAAGCCCAACGAGCCTCGCTGCGACATGTACCTGGCGACCACCGGGCACATGCTGCACTTCATCGAGACCCTCGATCACTCCGAGATGGTCGGCGTCAACCCGGAGGTGGCCCACGAGACGATGGCGGGCCTGTCCTTCACCCACGGCGTCGCCCAGGCCATGGAGGCCGGCAAGCTCTTCCACATCGACCTGAACGCCCAGCGCATCGGTCGCTACGACCAGGACCTGCGCTTCGGCTCCGAGGATCTCAAGCAGGCCTTCCTGCTGGTGCGCCTGCTCGAGGGCACCTCCGGCAGCACGCCCTACGACGGGCCGCGCCACTTCGACGCTCACGCCTATCGCACCGAGGACATGGACGGCGTCTGGGAGTTCGCGGTGGGCTGCATGCGCACCTACAACATCCTGCGCGCGCGCGCCCGGGCCTTCGACGCGGACCCCGAGGTGCGCGCCCTGACCGCGACGATCACCGACGACACGCTCGACCCGCTCCTGGCCGCCGGCTACTCGAGCGACAACGCCGCCGCCCTGCGCGCCGTCTCGATCGACGTGGACGCGACCGCAGCTCGGGGCCTCGGTTACGAGATCAGCTGATGCTGGAGCACATGATGGGAGTTCGCGGCTGATGGGCCTCGTCCTCGGCTTCGACGTCGGCACCCAGGGAACCAAGGGCCTGGCGATCGACGCCGAGGCCGGCACGGTCGTCGCGCGCGCGGCGCGCGGGTACGACCTGATCGACGGCTTGGCGCCCGGCGCCGCGGAGCAGCACCCGTCCACCTGGGTGGACGCGGTGCGCGAGGTGGCCGCCGAGCTGTGCGCAACGATCGACCCCGGCGCCGTCCAGGCCGTCGGCGTGTCCGGTCAGCAGCACGGCTGCGTGCTGCTCGATCGGGCGGGCGAGGTCCTGCGACCGGCGAAGCTGTGGTGCGACACCTCCACGGCCGCAGAGGCGCGAGAGCTGGCGCTGGCCTTCGGGCGCGCGCTGCCGACAGGCTTCACCGCCTCGAAGATCCTCTGGTCGAAGCGCCACGAGCCCGAGCTGTGGCGGCAGGTGCAGACGGTGCTGTTGCCCCACGACTACCTGAACTTCCGGCTGACCGGTGAGCTCACGATGGAGGCGGGCGACGCCTCGGGGACCGGCCTGTTCGATCCAGAGGCGCGCGCGTTCCGCATGCAGGACGCGGCCGTGATCGACGAGCGGCTGCCGGGCATGCTGCCGCCGCTGGTCGCCGCGGGCGCGCCGGCGGGGGTGCTCTCCTCCGCGGGCGGCGCGCTGCTTAGCCTGCCCGAGGGCGTGCTCGTCAGCGCGGGCGGCGGCGACAACATGCTGAGCGCGGTGGGCAGCGGCGCGACCAAGCCCGGCGTGGTCGTGGTCAGCCTCGGCACCTCCGGCACGGTCTTCACCCACAGCGAGCAGGCGGTGATCGACCCGGCGGGGTTGATCGCGCCCTTCTGCGCCTCTGTCGGCGGCTGGCTGCCGCTCCTCTGCGTGATGAACTTGACCGGCGTGAGCGAGGAGGTCGCGCGCGGCTACGGCCTCGATCACGCCGCCCTGACGAACGCGGCGCGCGCCGTGCCGCCGGGCTGCGACGGACTGCTCTGGCTGCCGTACCTGGCCGGGGAGCGGGTCCCCGACCTGCCCGAGGCGACCGGCACGCTCGAGGGCATGCGCGCCGGCTGCCTCGAGCCCGGAGTGATGTTCCGCGCGGCGCTGGAGGGCACGAGCCTGAACCTCGCCTGGGGTGTGGACCGCATGCGCGGGCTCGGCATCGAGGTGGACGCGGTCAACCTGGTCGGCGGCGCGGCCCGCAACGTCCTGTGGCGCGAGGTGCTCGCTGATTGCCTCGGGTGCCCGGTGACCGCGCTCGAGGAGCCTGAGGCTGGAGCGCTCGGCGCTGCGCTGCAGGCCCTGTGGACCCTGCGTCGTCAGAATGGTGAGGATGTCACAGCCGACGAGGTCGCCGCGCCCTGCGTGCACGCCGTGAGCGAGCCGACGCCGCCCGACGCCGAGCGTCAGGCGCGCTATGCGGAGCTCGGGGCGCGCTTCCGCGAGCGCGCGGCGGCGCTCTACGGCGCAGTCTGAGGTCCTCATCCAGCCGTCATCTTGGCGCGCTGGCCGCACTCTAGTCTCCATGGGTGCGGGCCAGTGCGAACTCGAGTGCAGCTGGACGAAGCGAGGCGTTCCCTTGGCTCGCGCTGCTCGCTGTAGGCATCCTCGCGCTCACGACCTTCGATCCGGCGCCAGGACCGCAGGACGTGACGACGATCTACCGGGAGGCCGGCCGGCGCTGGGTCCTCGGTGAGGAGCTGTACGTGCGCGGCTCGGGCTTCCAATACTTCCCGTGCTTCGCCGCGTTCGTCGCGCCCTTGCTGCTCTTCCCCGCGGGCTGGGCGGGGGTCCTGTTCCGGCTCGCGAACCTCGCGCTGTTCCTGTGGGGCACGCGCCGGGTGGCCCGGCGTGTTCTGGGCGAGGGACCCCGTCCTCTCGAGATCGATCTGGTGTCGCTGGCCGTGGCCTGGACCGCCCTCAAGCACGGACAGTCCACCTTGGCCATGCTGGCCGTGAGCTTCCTCGGGCTCGAGCTGTTGGTTCGAGGCCGTGGGTGGAGCGCCGCGTGGGTCCTGGCCTTCGCGGTCCTGATCAAGCCGCTGGCGCTGGTCACGGTAGGGACCGCGGTCGTCCTGCACCCGAAGCTGGCGCCGCGGGTCGTAGTGACCTTGCTGGCGGTGGTCGCGCTCACCCTACTGCGGTCCGACGTCGGCTACGCCGTGGAGCAATGGGCCGCGGTGCCGCAGATGCTCCTGCGCAGTCGCAGGGACGCGTTCGGCGAGCCGACCCTCTATCACCTGTTCAGTCTCCTGGGGGCCTGGGGAGTCGACGTCGGCCCGAACGGTCAGACAGCAGCGCGCCTGGTCGCCGCAGGGCTGACGCTTGCGCTCGCGCTGCGACTCGCGGCCAGGGTTTCCCGGCAGGCGTGGCCCGCGCTGATCACCGTGCTGAGCGTGGGGGACTTGCTCCTGTTCAGCCCGCGGACGGAGAACAACACCTACGGGCTGCTGGCGCCGCTCGTGGCCGCGGCCCTCGCTCAGGCGCGCATGAGCGGCGACCGCGGGCGCTGCGTCGCGGGATGGGGGATCGTCCTCGTGCTCGGGTTCAGCCGAGCGATCGGCGCGACCTGGCCCGCTCTGGGTCCGGAGGTGACACGACCACTGATCACCCTGGCCGTGGTCGTGCTCGTTACCCGGCAGCTGCCGCGCCTGCGCTCAGCCGAGTCCCAGGTAGCGATCCCGCCCGCGCACCAGGGCCTCGAGCTTGCGGTCCGCGATCGAGCGCGGGAGCATCCAGAAGCCGCAGTCGGGGTGCACGTACTTCACCCGGCCCGGCCCGAGGGCGCGCTCGGCGCGCTCGATCGCCGCCGCGATCTCGTCGGGGGTCTCGACGTGGTTGACCTTGATGTCGACCACGCCGATGCCAACGCCGAGGCGCGCGTCGACGGCGGCTAGGGCCTCGAGGTCAGCCTCCGGGCGGTGGGCCAGCTCGAGGACCAGGTGGTCCGCCTCGAGCGAGTTCAGGAACTCGACCAGCGGGCGCCACTCGCCCTCCTGGATCGTCTGCCCGCCGTAGTTGCCGAAGCAGAAGTGCACTGCGGTCGGCTGCTCGCAGGCGGCGATCACGCGGTTGATCGCCTTCGCCGCAAGGGGACCGTCGGCGGGGTTGCCGGGCACGTTGGCCTCGTCGACCTGCACGACCGCCGCGGGCAGGCCGCGCACTTGCTCAGCGAGGACGTCAGCGACGGCGAGCGTCAGGGCGTCGAAGTCTCCGTAGTGCTCGTCGAGCAGGGTGCGCGCCAGCATGTAGGGGCTGGTCAAGGTGAACTTGAACGGTCCGCCGGCCACGTCCGCGGCCCGCTGGCAGTCCGCGACCAGGTCGAGGCTGCCCTCGCCGAGCGGTCCGCGCACGGCCGCCGCCGGCCGCGCTCGAAAGCCCATCCCGCGCTGCCGCGTGAAGGCCTCCCGGCTCGAGCGCCCGAGCCGCGTCTCGACCCCCGACATCTGCGTGACGAAGTACTCGATCATCCCATTGGTGTCCGGGTGATCCACGTCGAAGCGGTACAGCTCTCCGTCGGTCGGCAGATCGATGCCCGCCTGGCGTTGCACGTCGAAGACCACCCGCGTCGCGTCCACGAGTGCCTGCGCGCTGGGCAGGGCGCAGAGCCAGTCCGGGACCGGGTAGGAGCCGACGGTGGTCGTCAGGATCGCGGGAGCGCTCATGCGTCGAGGTCGGCGGCGAAGCGCCGGACGTGATCGGGGTCGGGGGGAGCGGTCAGGCGGCTGACCAGGACGAACACAGGCACGTTGACCGCCAGCCCGAGCAGGCCGAGGTCGAACAGGGAGCTGAGCGGTGACGTCGCCGCGCCGAGGGCGCGCGCCGCTGCCGCGTTCCCGAGCAATGCTGCCGGGATCGGCGTGAACAGGAGCACGGTCACCACGCCCGCCGCCATCCCCGCCAGCATGCCCGCGCGCGTGCCGCGGCGCACGAGCAGCATGTCGATCGTCGCCGGCAAGAGCTGAGTCGCGAAGGCGATCGCGGCGAACATCAGGCTGGCGATCATCTCGAGCGGGGAAAATTGGGCGTTGCCCTGACCTGCGTTGACCAGCGCCAGGGCGACCGCGCTCGTCGCCAGGATCACGCCCCGGCCGACCCAGGCCCGCTTGCGTTCGCTCGCTCCAGGGTCGACGAAGCGGTCGAAGATGTCACGGGTCGCGACCGCGCTGACCGCGTGCAGGTTGCTGTCGGCCGTGCTCATCGCGGCCGCCAGGACCGACACGAGGATCAGCGCCGTGAGGAACAACCCAGGAGCGCCGAGCATGCTCGGCAACAGGTCCTTGGTCATCACGATCACGATCTGGTCGAACGCGCCCACGTCGGGGTGGGGGACGAGCACTCCCGCGACCATCGTCGGCGGGTAGAGGGCGCGTCCGCCCAGGGCGACCAGGAGGATCCCGAGCAGGAAGCAGGCTGGCAGGATGGTGGCGAAGGTGACGGCGCTGCGGCGCAGGGTGTCGTCGCTGCGGGCCGCGTAGAAGCGCGCCCACTGGGCCGGATGGATCAGGGAGCCCAGGGAGGCGAACAGGCAAGCGGTCATCAGCCTGGTCGGCGCCCAGGTGCCCTCGGGGCCGGGGAAGGCGAGGGCCTCCCGCGGCAGGGTCGCGACCTCCCTCCAGAACGCGCCGAGGCCGCCCATGGAGACCAGCATCGCAGCAGCGATCAGCAACATGCCCGCGAGCAGCAGGACGCCCTGCAGCACGTCGGTCCAGGCCACCGAGCGCATCCCCCCGACGAGCACGTAGAGCAGCGTGACGAGCGAGAGCAGCCCGGTGCCCCAGGCGAAGGCGCCCTGGGCATCGGGGAACATGCTCTGGGCGAGCAGGCCACCCGCCTTGATCTGGATGATCACGTAGGGCAGCGCGTAGAGGAAGCCGACCAGCGCGACCAGGCCGCGCAGCAGCGCGGTGTCGCCGTAGTAGTCGGCGAACATGTCCCCCTGGGTCACGTACCCGCGGCGCGCACCGACGCGGCGGATGCGCGCACCGAACAGGTAGATGCAAGCGCCCGCCACGGGCAGGTTCATTGCGAAGAGCAGGAAGCTCACGCCGTGGCGGTACACGTTGCCGGGGATGCCGAGGATGGCTGCGCTCGAGAAGTAGGTGGCCATGATGGTCATGACCGTCACGAGGTAGCCCTGGCTGCGGCCGGCGAGGTAGTAGTCCTCTTCCGAGGTCTGGCTCCGGCGCCAGGCGACCACACCCAGGCCGAGCAGGACGAGGAGGTAGGCGCCGAGGACTACGGCCGCGACGGGGCCGAGCCTGGCCTCGAGGTCGGGCCCGGGCACGCTCACTCGTCGCGCCCCTTCCAGAGCCAGCGCGCCGCGGCCGCGACCACCCCCGCTTGGACCGAGCACCACAACAGCCCCCAGAGGTAGAGCTTGGGGACGCCCCAGAGCAGCGGGTCGTCCCCTGGTCCCGACGGGTTGATCAGCGCCACCCCCGGACCCGGGCCCATCAGGAGGGCGAGGGCGAAGAGGGCAACCAAGAAGACGCCGAGGCGCTGGGAGGGGCGTTGGGCCATGGGTCGGTCTGACCGAGGCGCACATCGTAGAGCTACGTCATGTCCCGGGGCTTGTCTTCTCCTTCCCATTCGGCCCCGTGAGCGCCGAGACGTGCGCACGGTGGCGCTCGTTCGAGCGCTGGCGCACGGCGTTGGGGGGCGTCATCAGCGCGGCACAAAGTTGCCTCGATCTCGAAGCGCTGAATCCAGAGGCTTCCCTGGGTTTTCCCGTGGCCCCATCCGTCTGGAGTTCTAGAGATCGATGTGCGGCGCTTCCCGCCGCTCGCCTCGGACACCGAGGTCGTCGCGCTCCTCGCCAGCTCGCAACTTGCACGGCGCGACGAACTCTCGGGCGACCCACGTGGTCTCGAAGTCCGGGAGCGCGGGATGCGTGTGCACGGACCAAGGCGTCTGTTCACGGCGCCGTGGTTCGCAGTGGGATCCCCAGCGCCCGTCCCACCACCTCTAGGAGAGAACCATGATCCGCAAGCTTCCCTTGCTCGCCCCCGCCTTGCTCGCCGCCGCCATCGCTCTGCCGAATCTGGCGACCGCTGATCGTGACAGCCTCGGCCCCCCCGAGATCGTCGACCCGGTCCCGATGTACCCCGTGATCAGCTACGACGTCAGCGGGCACGCCTTCTGGGGACCGGTCGCCCAGCACCTGGTGATCTACTCGAACGGACGCGCGCAGCTCTCGCATGCGGTCGGCTATGGGCAAGCTCCCTATGCCTTCGCGGCCTACCTCGATCCGGCCCTCGTGCAGCGGGTCCTGGCCCAGCTGCAAGACCTCGCCTACCTGCCGGACGAGAGCTGGGAGATCGCCGACCTTCCCCTGCAGACCCTGACGACCTTCGACGGTCAGTTCGGCCGCTCGACCTCCTGGTGGGGCGGCTTCGAGGGCCACGGCGACATCGAGGACGTCCTCGCGGGCCTGATCGAGGAGGTCTTCCCCCAGGCACCGGGCAACGACTAGCCCGCGCGGTTCAGACCGCCGGCGTCGCGCTGAGCGCGCGGCGCCGGCGCTTGTGCATCCCGAGCGCGATCAAGCCGACGCCCATCGCGAACCAAAGGGTGCACAGGCGCACCAGGAGCGTCGCGGTCGTCGCCCGCGCCGTGGCCGTGGCGGCGGCAACTCCGAGCGCCAGATAGCGTTCCCGCAAGAGCCCGATCATCAAGCCCTCCGTCAGGCCGAGCCCACCCGGGAAGATGATGGCCACTGCGCCCGCGACCGCCGACAGGGCGAAGACGAAGACGCCGAAGAGGTAGGGCACGCCTGGCGTGAGTGTGTTCGCGAACCACCAGAACGCCGTGCACTCGAGGCCCCAGCCGACGGTCGCCACCACCGTGGGCAAGACGAGCTCTCGCGGCGCCATCAGCACCCGGGTCGAACCGAGGGCGACCTCGATCTTGTCCGCTGCCCTGCCCACGACCGGCAAGCTTCGCATCAGCGCGACCCCTGCTGCGCCGGCGCGCCGCGACGAGAGGCCGACCACGAGCACTCCGCAGAGGGCCAAGGTGCCCCAGAAGACCCAGGCGTACTCGGGGGCAGTGGCCAGACCGCCTACGGCGATCAGCACGAGGAACCCGAGCAGGTCGGTGAAGCGCTCTGCGACCACGATTGGAGCAGTACGTGCCACGGGCGTGCCGTCGATCTCCTTGATCAGCCACGACTTGAGCGCCTCGCCCATCTTGCCCGGAGTCACGGTGAGGGCGCGGCCCGCCAGGTGGATGCGGAAGGAGTCCCCGCGTTCGAGCTGGACGCCGAGCAGCGTCCGGTAGCGCTCCCAGCGCAGGAAGCGGATCAGGTAGTTGACGAAGCTGAGGCCGCACGCGGCAGGCACGAGCCACCAGGGCACGTCGCCGATCGCCTCGGCGATGCCCGGGAGGTCGGCCCACAGGGCGAGGCCCGCGTAGAGCACGAGGCCGATCAGGACACCGAAGAGCAGGCGCCGCTGCAGCTTGCCAGCGTCGAGCGGCGCCTCGTCCGGCGCGGGGTCCGCCGCGGTCTGCTTCAAGCCGCGAGCGGGCCGTCGTCGGCGCGCTGGCCCTTCCAGAGAACGATTGCCGTCAGGGCCGCGCACCCGAGCAGCAGGCTGAGCCAGGGCGAGAGGCCGAGGATGACCGCCGGCAGGTAGCCGCAGAGCAGGGCGACGACCATCGTGGTGATCGCGTACGGCATCTGCGTGCGCACGTGGTCGACGTGATCGGACGCGCAGGCGATCGAGGACATCACCGTGGTGTCGGAGATCGGCGAGCAGTGGTCGCCAAAGATCGCGCCCTCGAGCACGGCGCCGATCGAGACGACGACCATCATCTCGCCGCCGAAGCCGGGGAGGGTCTCGCCCATGTGGAAGGCCAGGCCGACGACGAGCGGCAAGAGGATCGTCATCGTGCTCCAGGAGGAGCCGGTCGAGAAGGCGACGAAGCCGGAGAGGGCGAACAGGATCACCGGCAGGAGCAGCGGGTTGATGCTGTCGCCGAGGAGCACGGCGAGGTACTCGGCCGTGTTCAGGTCCCCGCAGATCGCGCCGATCGACCAGGCGAGGTAGAGGATGATCAGGGCGACCCCCATCGAGCGCAGGCTGGCCCAAGCAGAGCTTGGGATCTCGCCGCGCAGCCCCACAGCCGCGGCCATCACGGCGGCGACGACCAGGCCGGCGAGGCTGCCGTACATCAGGGGGTCGAAGCCGCTGCCGTCGTAGAGGACGGTCGTGGCGCCCTCGATCGTGAAGAGGCTGGCGCCCAGCTCGTGCCCGCCCCCGGCGAAGAAGATGTAGCCGAGGGTCGTGAACACGAACACGAGGATCGGGACCAGGGCCATCGAGGCCTTGGGAGTCACCTTCGGCGAGGCTTCGAGTTCGGTGGCCTCCTTACCGACCATGGGCTTGGCGCCTTCGCGCAGCACCTGACCAGCGCGTGCCCGCCGCTCGGCCGTCAGCATGGGGCCGAAGTCGCGACCGGTGAACACGATCAACCCTACGAAGAAGAGCGTGAACAGACAGTAGAAGCGGTAGGGCAGCGTGCGCAGGAAGATCTCGTAGCCCTGGTCGGGCGACAGGCCTGCGTCGGGGAGCTGGGCGCTGAAGGTCGAGACCTCGAACGCGATCCAGGTCGAGAGGATCGAGATGCCCGCGACGGGCGCGGCCGTCGAGTCGACGATGTACGCCAGCTTCTCCCGCGCCACCTTGAACTTGTCGGTCAGCGAGCGCATCGTCGAGCCGACCAGGATCGAGTTGGCGTAGTCGTCGAAGAAGATCGCCAGGCCCATGAACCAGGTGGCGATCTGCGTGCGCCGCGCGTCCTTGGCGAGCCTGGCGATGCGCTGCATCAGCCCGTGGATGCCGCCCGCCTTGATGATCACGCCGACCATGGCGAGCATGAAGATCACGAAGGCCACGATCTTCTGTCGGTCGCTGTCGATGAGCTCGTTCCAGAGGTAGATGTCGAAGACACCGCGCAGCCCGGGGAAGGCAGCCCCGAAGATGCCCTGCCCCGCGACGACCAGGACGAGCACGGAGCCGACGAGCACCCCCGCAAGGAGCGCGAGCACCGGCTGGCGCAGGATGATCGCGAGCAGGATCGCGACCAGGGGCGGCAGCAGCGAGGTGCCTCCCGGCGCGGGGGATTTACCCCAGGCCCAGACCAGGCGACCGTCGGGCAGGTCGACGGCCAGCTGAACCGCGCCCTGGGTCAGGTACGCGCCGGTAACCGCGACGAGGCCGAAGTCCTCCTTCACGTAGGCGTCGAGCCCTGGTTCGGGCTGGGTGTGTTCGAGCACCCGGAAGCCCCCGTCGTCCGCGCCGATCGCCCGTAGTCCGCGCAGGACCGAGCCGGCCAGGTCGGCGTGGAGCTTGGGGTCCTGCGTACCCATCATCAGGGTCTGCTCGAGCAGGCGGACCCGGACCAGCTTGCCCAGGTCCTCGTCCTCCTGGGCGTCATCGGCGATCAGCTCCCAGAGCGTGGGAGGGGTCGGGTCGCCCTCCTTGCGTTTCCGGTCGGGGAGCGGCTTGCCAGGGACGTCCGCGCCCTCGGCCGGAACGAGCCGTGACAGGAGGGCGGGCAGGCGCATGTCCACCGTGGTGCCGGCAAGATCGCCGTCGCGGTAGGTCACCTCGAAGCGATGACCATTGCGGCCCGTGATCTCGGCGTGCACCTCACCGTCCTCGGTGCGCAGCGTGACCACGTCGCCGACGTCGACGGTGTAGGCCTGCTCGTTCAGGACTGCTGCCGCGTGCAGGGCCGCCAGGCGGGTCGCGTCAGGCTGCGGAACGAGGAACAGGCCGACGATCACGACCGCGAAGGCGGCCAGGGGGAGCGCGCGGGTCATGGCTCGGAGCCTAGCGAGCGCCGGGGCGGGGGGCTACCCTGCCGCCTTCCCGCCTCGAGGCGGGCCTCCGCTGGCCGCCGAAGGCTGGCCACCGAAGCTGGACTCGCACCGTGGATCCGACCCTGATCGTGGGACTCGTCGTCTTCCTCGCCCTCGTGGCGGTCGGGGGGGCGTTGATCCATCTCGCGGGACGCGCGAATCACCAGGCCGAGTCGCTCGCGCCCCTGGCGCGCCTGGCCTCGATCGAGGCGCTCCTGCGCCAGCTCGCCGAGCGCGGCGGCGAGCTCGAGCTGCGCAGGCTCGAGCACGTCCTGATCGACATTCGCGACGGGCAGAAGCGCCTCGAGGAGCGTCTGACACGCCTGCTCGAGGAGCGCGGCGGTCGGGAAGCCGCCGGCCCGGTGGGCGTACCCGTGACCAGCGAGCAGTCATCCCTCTCCGAGCGCGTGACCACGCGTCTGATCGCGATGGGCTTCGAGCGCATCGAGATCGTGACGCCCCTCGAGGACCTCGAGGTCGCTGCCGGCGCGGCCGAGTCCGAGGTGGTGGTCGAGGCCCGTCGCGGCGGCGCCATGCACAAGGGCCGTGTCCTCCTGCAGGACGGGGCCATCAGCGATGTCCGACTCCGAAGCAGCTACGAAGCTTATCCCTAGAGATTCGATGACCACCACCACGATCGAGCGACTGGACCAGCACGTCGGGACGACTGTCACGCTGCAAGGCTGGATCCACAATCGCACCTCGAAGGGCAAGCTGCACTTCGTGATGCTGCGCGACGGCACGGGCTACGCCCAGTGCGTCCTGTTCGTGAAGAACGTGAACGAGGAGCTGTTCGAGGCGATCGGCAACGCAGGCCAGGAGTCCAGCGTCGAACTCACCGGCGAAGTGGTCGCCGACGAGCGCGCGCCGGGTGGCTTCGAGATCAAGGTGGCGTCAGGTCGCGTGCTCCAGGCCGTCAACGACTTCCCGATCACCCCCAAGGAGCACGGCGCGGACTTCTTGCTCGCGCGCCGTCACCTCTGGATGCGCTCGAAGCGTCAGTGGGCCGTGCTGCGCGTGCGTGACGCGGTGATCACGGCCCTGCGCGGGTTCTTCGAGGAGCGCGGCTTCCTCTGCGTGGACTCACCGATGTTCACGCCCGCGGCCTGTGAAGGTACGAGCACCCTGTTCGAGGTGGACTACTTCGAGGACGACAAGGCCTTCCTGACCCAGTCGGGCCAGCTCTACGCCGAGGCCTCGGCGATGGCCTTCGGCAAGGTCTACTGCTTCGGCCCGACCTTCCGGGCCGAGAAGTCGAAGACGCGGCGCCACCTGACCGAGTTCTGGATGCTCGAGCCCGAGGTGGCCTTCGCCGACCTGGACGACGTGTGCCAGCTGGCCGAGGACATGATCGTCCACATCGTCAAGGAGGTCCTGCGCCGCCGCCGCCCCGAGCTGGAGGCCCTGGAGCGCGACCTCTCGAAGCTCGAGTGCATCGTGGGGGGCTTCCCCAGGATCACCTACGAGGAGGCGTCGCGCATCCTCCTCGAGCATCCGGACTCGGAGTTCGTCGCCGGGGACGACTTCGCCGCGCCCGACGAGACGATTCTCTCGGCCATGCACGACCAGCCCGTGATGATCACCCGCTACCCCAAGCAGGTGAAGGCCTTCTACATGAAGGAGGACCCGGAGGA
>JAQBVH010000010.1 GCA_027623615.1 Planctomycetota bacterium
CTATCCGTACGCCATGCCGCGCGAGGGCTGGTGGCTGCCCGTGCCCGCCCTGCTGGTGGCCGCGGTGCTCCTCCTGCCCGGACTGTCGCCGGCCAAGGGCAACAAGGACCCGGAGTTCGCCAAGACGCTCGCGGACAAGATGGCCCAGCTCGATGAGTTCATGGCCGTCCGACACGAGCAGGAGCTGTCCGAGAAGCAGAAGGAGCTGCTGGAACAGCTCCTCGAGCTGAAGGCCGAGCTCGACGACGAGCACCAGGACCGCAAGGACACGATGGCCGAGGTCGCGAAGGTCCTCGATGACCTCGAGAAGGCCCGCGCCGAGGAAGAGCAGAAGGAGCTCGAGCTCAAGGAGCTGCTCAAGTCCAAGCAGGAGAAGGCCGGTCAGCAGGACCTGGCCGAGATGATCATGGACGGCGAGTACGCCGAGGCCATGAAGAAGCTCCAGGAGGAGCTCGAGAAGCTCCAGGAGGAGCTCGAGAAGATGAAGAAGGACGGCGCCTCGCCCGAAGAGCTCAAGCAGCTCGAGGCGCTGCTCTCCGACCTGCAGGAGATCGAGGCCAAGATGATGGAGCTCATGGCTCTTGATATGGACCTCGAGATGATGGGCGAAGCCATCGACTTCCTCGCCCACTTCGACGGCGAGATGGGCGACCTGGCCGACCTCGATCCGAGCCAGATGATGGAGCCCGGAGAGCCGTGACCGGAGTGCGCCGACGGCGAGCCGTGAGCTGCCGCTGAAGATGGCGAACCGTGAAAGGGCGCCGGAGGATCAGGTCTGATCCACGCAGGTAAGAAGATGTCGCGACCCAGCCTCAGCGCTGGAGTGGGGTCCATGAAGGACTTCCTCGGTGAGGATGGCGGACGGGTCGATGCCGACCACAATCTCGAGAAGATCACCATTCGTCAGGGCAGCGGCGCGAGCTCGTTCACCCAGACGCGGGTGGCCAACGACGGCTCGAAGACCAAGCTCGAAGCGAAGGAGCTCTTCCTCGCAGGCAAGCAGGCGGCGGAGGACACTGTCCAACGCCAGGACGTACCGGCGGGTTACCGCCAGTACCTCAAGCGCTACTACGACTCGATCCAACCAGCCGACGAGCAGTAGCCACCAGCCGAGCAGACCGCCTGACGCGTCCCTCGGGACGGGGTGCTGACTCAGCCGGCCCGCGATGCCTCGGCGTCGCGGGCCGGCCCTCCCCCCGGGGAGCTGCAGCCCACTGCTCGCAACCACAACCGCCCTGGCCGGTTCTGCCAGGCACCCACCAGGGCCTCGCCGGGGCCCACTTTGCCCCCCACTGCCCACTCGCCCGCACCAGCCCCGTAGTGCGAGCCTGATCGAGGATCCGTCGTTGCGGACCCGCGAGACCGAACGAACCCCGGGGAATCCGACACCATGCAAGACGCCGCCGAAGCCCGGGAACGGGTCCAGGAGTTCCAGACTCGTTTCAGCACCCTGAAGAATGAGATCGGCAAGGAGGTCGTCGGCTACGACGACGTGGTCTCCAAGACCCTGATGGGGCTCTTCGCCGCCGGCCACGTCCTGCTCGAGGGCGTGCCCGGCATCGGCAAGACGACGCTGGTGCGGGTCCTCTCGAAGGCCCTGGGCGTGAAGTTCTCACGCATCCAGTTCAGCCCTGACCTGATGCCCGCGGACATCGTCGGCACGAACGTGCTCGTCGTCGGCGAGGACGGCAGCAAGGAGTTCCGCTTCCAGCAGGGCCCCGTCTTCGCAAACGTCGTCCTCGCGGACGAGATCAACCGCGCGACCCCCAAGACCCAGTCGGCCCTGCTCGAGGCGATGCAGGAGCACCGGGTCACGGTCGGCGGCACGACCTACACCCTCGACCAGCCCTTCTTCGTGCTCGGGACCCAGAACCCGATCGAGATGGAGGGCACCTACCCGCTGCCCGAGGCGCAGATCGACCGCTTCATGTTCAAGCTCGAGGTGGGCTACCTCGGCGAGGAGGAGCTGATGCAGGTCGTCGATCGCACCACGACGCGCGAGGTCCCGGAGGTCCACCCGGTGCTGACCGGCGCGGAGATCGTCGAGATGCGCAACCTGGTGCGCGAGGTCGCGGTCGCCGAACACGTCAAGCGCTACGCCGTGCGCCTGGTCTCCGCCACCCACCCCGGGTCGGACGCCGCCACGGAAGCGGTCAACCGCTACCTCAAGCTCGGCGCCAGCCCGAGGGGCATCCAGGCGCTGATGCTGGCCGGCAAGGTGCGCGCCCTCGTCGAAGGTCGCTTCCACCTGTCCTGCGAGGACTTGCGCGACGTGGCGCTGCCGTCCCTGCGGCATCGCATGTTGCTCAACTTCGAGGGTGAGGCCGAGGAGATCTCCACGGACTCCCTCGTGCAGGGCATCCTCGACGCGACCAAGGAGATGGCGGAAGCGGCGGGCTAGGCGTTGGCTTCCCCCCTCACCACCAATCGTCCCGCGCTCGAGTTCGACGCGGACTTCCTCCAGCGGATCGAAGTCCTCAACGTCATCGCCAAGAAGATCGTGGCGGGGCTCCTGCGGGCTGACCGCAAGACGGCCAAGAAGGGCGTCTCGGCCGAGTTCGCCGACCACCGCCCCTACGTCGCGGGCGACGACCCGCGCTACGTGGACTGGCACCTCTTCGGGCGGCTGGAGGAGGTCTTCCTCAAGCTGTATCGCGAGGAGGAGAACCTCCACCTCACGCTCCTGGTCGACACCTCGGAGTCGATGAACCGCGGCCATCAGCACAAGCTGAACTGGGCCCTGCAGGTGACCGCCGCCCTGGCGTACATCGGCATGTCCAACATGGACGCCGTCAACATCCTGCCGTTCGGCGGGCGGATCGGCGACGCGCGCTGGGGCATCAAGGGCAAGGCCAAGGTCTTCAAGATGCTCGAGTACCTGAAGACGCTCGAGCCCTCGGGCGAGACCGCCATGGCCCCGGTCCTGCGCGAGTTCGTCGCCCGTGAGCGCCGCCGCGGCGTCGTGATCGTCATCAGCGACTTCTACGACCTGGACGGGTACCAGCAGGCCCTGAAGTACCTGCGCTACCAGCGCCACGACGTGTACGTGCTGCACGTCATGGACCAGGAGGAGGAGGAGCCCGACCTGCGCGGGGACCTGCGCCTGGTCGACTCCGAGCAGGAGCGCTTCAAGGAGATCAACATCACCGACGGCCTCCTCTCCAGGTACAAGGTCGCCTTCGAGAAGCTGGCCACGGACGTGGAGCGCTTCAGCATCCGCAACGAGATGGGCTACGTCCGCGCCCGCACCGGCATCGCGTTCGATGAGCTGGTGCTCGGCATCCTGCGCCGGGGAGGCGTCGTCGGATGAACTTCGCCGCACCGCTCGCCTTCGGCCTCGCCGCGCTCGCGCTGCCGATCCTCGTCCTCTACATCCTCAAGATCAAGCGGCGGCGCGTCAGCGTGCCCTACTTGCGCCTGTGGGAAGAGCTGTTGATCGAGACGCGCGCTCGGTCGCTGTTCCAGAAGCTCAAGCGCCTGTACTCGCTGCTGCTGCAGCTGTTGATCCTGATCTCGCTCGTCTTCGCCCTGGGTCAGCCCGCCTTCGAGCTGTCCTCGGTCAAGAAGGAGAGCGTCGTCGTCCTGCTCGACATCTCGGCCAGCATGAACGCCCTCGAAGGCGAGAACGCGGACGAGACGCGCTTCGAGCTGATGCTGGCGAAGGCCAAGGAGCTCGTCGAGGGACGCAGCTACGAGGACGAGATGCTGATCGCGGCCGTGTCGGACCGCGTGGACGTGCTGGCCTCGTTCAGCCGCGACACGCTGCGCCTGCGCGACGCCCTGAAGAACATCGAGCCAACCAATCGCGGCCTCGACGCGCAGGGCGCCTACGCCTTCGCGAGAGAGGTCAGCGAGGGCCGGGAGAACCCGATCATCCTGTTCCTCTCCGACGGCGGCGCCGGCGCGGTGCAGCAGGCCATCGGTGACGACGGCGTGGCCTCGCTGTTGCCGATCGGTGAGTCCAAGGCCAACGTGGGCATCACCCGCTTCGCTGCCCGCAAGAACAACAGCCTGGGTACGGACTACGTGCTGGCCACCTTCAAGAACTTCGGAGAGGAGACGGTCGAGGTCCGCTTCGAGGTCACCGTCAAGGAGGGCGGCAAGCCCCTCAAGATCAAGAAGGTGCTCGACGTCGAGCTGACGCCCGGCGAGGAGCACCAGTACGACTTCGAGGAGCCGTACGACGATGGCGCGACCCTGCACCTCCAGCTGACGTGCGAGGGCGACCGCCTCGAGGTCGACAACGACGCCTGGGCCATGGTGCGCTCCTCGCGCCTGCGCAAGGTCGTGGTCGTCGTGCCGAACGACAGCCGTGAGCGGGCCGCGCCCGTCTGGGCAGCTTTGTCCTCGATGTCGCGCGTGATCTCGGACCAGTCGTTCCTGACGACGACCGAGGAGTACCCCTCCCTCGACAACGACGCCCGCGACGCCGACGTCACGGTCTGCGTCGACCGGGTCCCCGAGAACATCCCGCCGCGCGGCAACCTGATCCTGGTCGCCACGCCGGTCCCGGACTTCCTGCCCGCGACCCAGAAGGGCATCGACACGGAGCCGATGGTCTGGGACTGGGATCGCGATCACATCCTCAACCGGTACCTCAACTTCCGGGACCTGCCGCTGCCGCCCGCGCGCGTCATCGACCTGCAGGCCGGCGAGGCCCTGGTCGAGGGCTACGAGGGCCCGCTGATCGCGGCCTTCGACCTGCCCGATCGTCGTGCGGTCTACGTCGCCTTCGACATGTTCGCGGACCTGTTCCCGTTCCGGATCGCCTTCCCCCTCCTGGTGCGCAACGCGATCTCGTGGTTCGAGCTCGAGGAGGACGTGGTCATCGAGGAGCACTACTCGCCGGGCGAGGTGATCGAGCCGCTGCGCCGGGTCGGCGCCCCGCGCGCCTTCGCGACCTTCTTCGACGAGACCGGCGTGCAGGTCACCCGCAAGCTCGACGTGCGCGACGGCAAGTTCTACTTCAGCGAGACGGAGAGACCCGGCTCCTACATCATCCAGATCGCGGGCATCCCGCACACGACCTCGGTCAACCTGTTCGACGCGGGCGAGTCCCGCATCGCGCCGGACGAGGTCGACGGCGACGCCCTCTCGGCCGAGCAGGGACGCCACCTGCTCAACCGGGACCTGTGGACCTACCTCGCGCTGCTCGGCCTGGCCCTGTGGGCCCTCGAGTGGTTCACCTATCACCGCCGGCTGACGGAGTGAGCAGATGATCCAGTTCGAATCCGCGCACCTGCTCTGGCTGCTGCTGCCGCTGGTCCCCTTCCTGGCCTTCTGGTTCAAGCGCAGCTACGCCGACCTCTCGCCCGCGCGCGCCGGCCTGGCCCTCGCCATCCGGACGATCTCGCTGGTCCTGATCGTGCTCGCCCTGTCGAAGCCGGTCTGGATGCTCGACAACACGCAGCGGGTGGTCCTGTTCCTGGTCGACGTTTCGGACAGCGTTCCGACCGCCTCACTCGAGCGCGTCCTGGCCGAGATCCAGGAGCAGACGCGCGAGCTCGAGGAGGGCGCCGAGGCAGGCCTGGTCCTGTTCGGACGTCACCCGCGCATGGTCGTCGGGACCAGCAGTGAACCGATCGAGCTGACCCCGGAGCTCACGCGTCGCATCTTCCACCAGCGCGAGAAGAAGGCGCTCGTGGCGCGCATCCAGGGGCTCGAGCGCTCTGAGCTCGGCGATGCGCAGAAGGCCGAGCTCGAGGAGCTCCGGGGTCACGTCGCCGAGATCGAGCAGTGGAGCGCCGACCTGGGGACCGACGAGACGGACCTCGAAGCGGCCTGCCGCCTGGCCCGCGGCCTCCTGCCGATCGAGGCCCGTCGCCGGGTGATGATCTACTCCGACGGCAACGCCAACCGCGGCGACGTGCTGCGCGAGGTCGCCGAGCTGACCCGCTCCGGCGTGTCCGCTCATGCGTCGCTCCTGCAACGCAACGAGGACCCCGAGGTCATCGCCGGTCAGCTGCGCTTGCCCGCAGAGGCCCAGGTGATGGCGCCGTTCAGCATCGAGTGCTCGATCGTCTCGAACATCGAGACCAAGGCCACGGTCAAGATCTACCGCAACAAGTACAAGCTCGAGGAGCGGGAGATGGACCTCACGGTCGGGCGCAACCTGTTGCAGCTCGACAAGGTGCGCCTCAAGGGCGGCTACCACGAGTTCGAGATCATGGTCGAGGCCGAGGGCGACACCGTCCTCGAGAACAACGTCGCCCGCGGCGTGGTCAAGGTCGAGGGCCGGCCCAAGGTGCTGCTCATCGAGCGCGAGGAGCGCGAGGCGCGGCACCTCGAGCAGGGCCTCGCGGCAGAGGAGATCGACGTCGAGGTGCGCCCGGTGTCCGGCCTCCCGGACAACCCCCAGGACCTGCGCAACTACGACGTGCTGATCCTCTCGGACGTGCCCGCCGACAAGTTCGCGCCGGGCGCCATGGACATGGTCAAGACCCACGTGCGCGACTACGGCATCGGTCTGATCATGATCGGCGGCGAGCAGAGCTTCGGTCTCGGCGGCTACTACCGCACGCCGATCGAGGACGCCCTGCCGGTCAAGATGCCGATCAAGAAGAACGTCGAGAAGCCGAACCTGGCGCTCACGCTCGTGATCGACAAGTCCGGCTCCATGAGCGGCACGAAGATCGAGCTGGCCAAGGAGGCCGCGATCGCCTCGGCCGAGGTGCTGAAGGGCAACGACCGCTTCGGCGTTGTCGCCTTCGACAGCCGGGCCGAGTGGATCACGCCGATCACCGACTCGTCCGACGCGGGCGTGATCACGAGCACGATGTCGCGCCTGGTCGCGGGCGGCGGGACGAACATCTACCCCGCCCTCAAGTCGGCGTACGACGAACTGCTCAACGAGGACGCCAAGCTCAAGCACATCATCCTGCTGACCGACGGTCAGACCCAGGGCTCGGGCTACGACACCCTGGTGCAGCACATCGCGGCGGACGGGATCACCCTCTCGACCGTGGGCATCGGTGATGGCGCCGACGCGCAGCTGCTCGGCGACATGGCCTCCTGGGGCGGCGGCGAGTACTACTTCACGAACGACTTCGGCTCGATCCCGCAGATCTTCACCCGGGAGACGATGCGCGCCTCGAAGTCGATGCTGATCGAGGAGCCCTTCGTCCCCACGGTGCTCGCGACCCACGACGCGCTCAAGGGCATCGACCCCGAGGCCATGCCCTTCCTGCTCGGCTACGTCGCGACCCAGCCCAAGGACAACGCGAACGTGGCGCTGGTCTCCGATTACGGGGATCCGATCCTCGCGTCGTGGACCTACGGCATGGGCGTGTCCGTCGCCTTCACCTCGGACGCCAAGGCCCGCTGGGCAGGCGACTGGGTCAGCTGGGAGGGCTTCGGCAAGTTCTGGGGGCAGCTCGTGCGCTCGACGATGAGCACCGGCGCCCACAAGGACCTGCAGTCACGCACCCGCGTCAACATCGAGCAGGGCACGGCTCTGATCACGGTCGACGTGCGCGACCGGGTCGGGTCGTACCGGGACGACATCGAGACCGACATCGTGCTGCTCGGCGAGAGCGACGCGGACTCGATCCTGCTCCCCGTCGAGCACAAGGGCCCGGGCCTCTACACGGCCGAGTTCCCGATCGAACGCTACGGCGAGTTCTACAGCATCATGGTGGTGCACAAGCAGGGGAGCAAGATCCTCGACACGAAGGTGCTGGGCGTGACCGAGTCCTACTCGCCCGAGTTCCGCACGCCGCTCCCGGACGAGGAGGTGCTGCGTCTGATCGCAGACCAGACCGGCGGCACCTTCGAGCCCGAGGCGAACACGATGTGGGCCTTCGACGGCGACCCCGCGCGGACCCCGAAGGACACCTGGTGGTGGTGGCTGATCGCGGCGGCGTGCCTGTTGCCGCTGGACATCGCGCTACGTCGCTTCGGGGCCTGACGACGGGGCTTGGCAATCCCACCTCCAGGGTCCGCCCGCTCCCGCTCAGGACCTCGAGCCCTTGCTCTTCGGGACCGAGTGCTTGTTGTTGTAGGCGATCGCCCTGCGCAGCAACGCCCTGAGCCCGGGCTTGTCGAGCTTGTCTTCCTCGTGCAGGTCGATCGCACGCCACTTGTTGCCGTTCAGCCCGGCGTTGAAGATTCCCTTGGGGTCCTCGAGCTGAGCTCCGTGGCAGAACGTGAGCTTCACCTTGTCCTTGTGGGCATTGCCGACGGCGTACATCCCGCTGTGCGACCAGACGGGGCTGCCCATCCACTTCCAATCCTCGACGACTCCGGGGTCCACCTCGTGGATGAGCTGGCGGAGCTCGGCCAACCTCTGACCCCGCCAGTCCTCCAGGCTCGCGAGCAGCTCGTCGATGCGCTAGGGACGCGCTCGGCTGGTCTGACGTGGCCGCCTTGCGCGGCTTCTGCGTGGTCTTCTGCTTGGATCGATCGGTCATTGAGTTCCCTCCACGGCTTGTCGTTCGGCTCGTCCCGCGTGTGCCTCGAGGGCGCCAGCGCCTTCAGAACAGGTCTTCCCCCGGCCGCCCCGCGGCCTGCTCGACCCAGCTCCGCAGGACCTCCTCGTCGAGGTCCTCGTCCTCATGGATGTGGAAGTAGCGCGCGTGCTCCTGCTTCGATGCCACGGGCGGAACGGGGCGCAGCGCCGCGCCGCGCAGGAAGCACACCTTGATGTACTTCGCGAAGCAGTGGAAGCCGAGGAACCATCCGGCATCCTCGATGCCATAGAACGGCGTGTTCCACCTCACGGCCTTACGGACGTCGGGAACGGCACGAACGATGAGCGCGTCCAGGCGCTGACCCGCCTTCCGTTTCCAACCCGGCATGGCCGCGAGGTAGGCCTGCACCGGGGCGTCCCCGTCCCCCTTCGGGATCTGAGGATTGCCGCCGGACAGGAGCTTCGGCTGCTTGGTGTCTCTCCTTGCGGTCATTGCTCGCTCGACCACCAGGGCTCGAGTGCGTACTGATATTTTGAGCCGAGCATGCAGGCTGTGGATCAGGAATGCCCGGTCCATCCAGCCTGTCCGAGCCGTCTCGTGGCCAAGGAGCTATTCTCGAAGGCACGATGCTCTCCCGCACCCTGCTCCTGACGGCCCTCTCGGCCGCGCCGGTCCTCGCTCAGAACTCCTCCAAGAAGATCCGCCCCGAGCCCTCCGAGGTCGCCGCCCGGGCGGGCCAGTCCATCGAGTGGAGGGCGGACCTGGAGGCAGCGCTCGCGGAGGCTGCGGACTCCGGCAAGCCGGTGCTGTGGTACGTGCCGACGATCCCCGGGTCGTTCATGGACCGCACGCGCGAGATCGACCGCTACCTGCTGGCGGGCCCCTTCTCTTGGCCGCGCACGATCGAGCTCGTCAACGAGCACTTCGTCGCCGTGCGCGCCGTACCGAACAAGGACCAGGTCAAGGCGCACGGGCTGCAGCCCATGGCCTTCATCGAGCCGGGCTGGCTCGTGCTCGATGGAGCGGGCGAGGAGCTCGCGCGCGAGCACCAGATCTCGACCTTCCACCCCGCGCGCTTCCTCGCGCCCCTCGCGGCAGCGGTCGAGGTCGAGAACCCGGCCCTCGACGGGCAGCCGGGCGACGGGCCCGCGAGCAAGCTCTGGATGCAGGGCGCTCGGCAATGGCACGCCGGCGAGGAGGACGCGGCGCGCGCGAGCTGGGGAGCATTGCGCGACGAGCACGCTGCTCACCCCCTGGCCGCCAAGGCCGCCATGGAGCTCGAAGGCCACGGACCGTTCGTGCACGCCTTCGAGACCTACGCCGCCCTGCCCGAGGCCGCCCTCGCCCCGAACCCCGACGGGACCCAGGTGCCGGCCGGTGTGTACACCCCCGCCGAGATCCGCAGCCGCAGCGTGGAGTTCCTGCTCCAGGCCCAGCGCACGAGCGGCGGCTGGGAGGACTCGACCTACGACTTCGGCGGCACCGACGCCCTGCCCAACGTCTACGTCGCGATCAGCGCGGTCTGCGGCCTCGGTCTGCTCGAGCACGCCGCGCAGCTCGAGGAGCCGGACGCCCGGGTCGAGCAGGCCCTCGAGCGTGCGCTGCAGTACGTCTCGGACGACGCCAGCCTGAACCTCGACGACACCGACGAGATCTTCTGGGCGCACATGTACCGCGCGCGCCTCTACGTGCGCTGGATCGAGCTGCGCCCGGGCGACAAGGACGAGCTCGGTCCGCACCTGGCCAAGATGGTGCAGGAGCTGCTCGCGGTGCAGCAGGGCAGCGGCGCCTGGGCCCACGAGTACCCCAGCGCTTTCGTGACCGGCGATGCGCTGGTCGCCCTGGCCGAAGCGCGCGCCCTCGGGTTCTGGTCGGCCGGCCACGAGCAGCAGGTCGGCGCGGGTGTCCAGCAGATCCTGAACTGCCGGACGGCGGACGGCGCGATCACTTACTACCTCGTGCGCCGCGGCCGCGAGGCGCGCGCGCAGGTGCAGGGCAGCGTCGGGCGCACGCCGCGCTGCGAGCTCGCGCTCCACCACTGGTCCCCGGACGACACGATCGGGCTCGAGAAGGCGGTCGCCCTCAGCTTCGAGCACGAGGACGAGCTGATCCCCACGCGCAAGTACGACAACCACACGCGCAACTACGCGTACGGCGGGTTCTTCTTCTTCTGGGACCTGCAGGCGCGAGTCGACGCGATCGCGGCGCTGCCCGAGGGCGAGCAACGCAGCGAGGCGGTCACCCGTCAACGCGCACAGCTCTTCAGCCTGCCCGAGTTCGACGGCGTGTTCGTCGACAGTCATGAGATCGGTCGCTCCTACGGCACGGGCATGGCCCTCTGGTGCCTCGGCCTGCTCGACGAGCTCGACTGATGCTCTCCCTCCTGCTGCTCGCAGCGCTGGCTCCCCAGGAGCCGGCCACCAAGGTCTTCCTCCTCGCCGGCCAGTCGAACATGGTCGGCTACACCAGCGCCGCCTGGGTGCGTGAGCATCGTCCCGAGCTCGCGGCGCCGCGCGACGACGTCTGGTGTTCGTGGAACCGGCAGTGCCTGCCCCTCGCCCCCGGCGCGGGCCACGAGGTCGGACCCGAGCTGGCGGTCGGCCACGCCCTGGGCGATGCCTTCGACCAGCCCGTGCTCCTCGTCAAGTACGCCGTTGGAGGCACGACTTTGCGCGAGGACTGGCGCGCCCCCTCGACGGTCGCGCGCGATGGCGGCCAGATCGGCTACCTGTACAAGAACACCCTCAAGCACCTGCACCGCGTCCTCGCGCGGCCCGAGGCAAGCTGCCCGGACGCGCTGGCGAGCGGCGCGTTCGAGATCGCCGGCTTCCTCTGGTTCCAGGGCGAGAACGACTGCTTCGACGGGCGCGAGCAGGTCTACGAGGCTGGGCTGCGCGACCTGATTGCGGACGTGCGCAGCGCGACGGGCACGCCCGAGCTTCCGGTGGTCGTCGTGCAGATCAACGACTCGGGCGCCTGGGACGGGAACAACGGTGGGGGTCCAGCAGTACGCGCCGCCCAGGCCGCGGTGGCCGAGGCGGACCCGCTGGTCGAGCTGGTCGTCACCTCCGACCTCGACGAGGGCTACCACTACGCGGACGGCGATCACGTGATTATCGGCGAGCGCATCGCCGAGGTGCTGCTCCCCCACGCGCGGCGTCCCTCGGGCACGGACCAGGCCGCCCTGGCGGAAGCCCGCGCGGGGCTCGACGCCCTCTTCTACCCGGGCCGCGGTCCGCGCCCGGCCAGGCCCGAGGTGCACGTCTCCGACCTCGAGTGGCTCGAGGCGACCGCTGGCTACGGGGATGGCCCCAAGCGCGATCGTTCGAACGACGGCAACCCGCTGTCCGTCGACGACACGGCCTACGCCAAGGGCGTCGGCACCCACGCCGAGTCGAAGATCACGGTCGCCCTCGACCCGAGCTGGGGCCACTTCGTCGCGGTCTGCGGCATCGACGACGAGATGGGCATGCGCGACGTGTGCAGCGTCGTCTTCCGCGTCGCGATCAACGGCAAGGTCGTCGCGCAGTCGGTGACGGTGAAGTCCCAGGAGGCCTGGTACTTCGACGTGCCGATCCCGATCGGCGCCAAGCGCCTGACCCTCGAGGTGCTCGAGGCCGACTCGGGCATCAACAGCGACCACGCGGACTGGGTCGACGCGGGGTTCCTGGGGCGATGAGGCTCCTGGTCCCCGGCCTGCTCCTCCTCGCCGCCTGCCGTACGACCGACGTCGAGGCGGGCGTGCATGACCTCGCCGAGCGCATCTCCGCCGACCTGGCGGCCCGTGGCCCCGAGGCCTGGTTGGAACACTTCGTCGATGACGACACCTTCTTCATGGCCTCCGAGGGTCGCCTCCTGTTCGAGGATCGCGCGGCGCTCGAGGCAGCCATGGACACGTTCGATCCACAGGTGCTGCGCATGCGCCTGATCTGGAAGGGCCCCCAGGTCGAGGTGCTCGGGCCCGAGATCGCGATCCTGCACAGCGACTACGAGGAAGTGATCGAGCAACGCGACGGGACTCTGATGCACTACCAGGGCTACTTCACCAGTGTCGCGCTCAGGGTTGGCGCGCACTGGAAGCTCCAGAGCGCGCACTGGTCCGCCGAGGAACCCGACTAGAGCACCGCGGCGAGGCCGTCGATCAGGCGCTCGACCTCTTCCGGTGTGTTGTAGTGCACGAGGCTCGCGCGCACGACGCCGTCCGACTCGAGCAGGCCGAGGTCGCGCGCGGCGCGGTAGGCGTAGAAGTGACCCCAGCGGATCGCCACCTCGCGCTCGTCGAGCAGGGGCGGAAGCGCGCTCGCCGCGCGGTCGTCGACCACGAAGCTGACGGTCGGCACGCGCAGCGCCGCGTCGGCGCTCGCCGGACCAAGGACCTTCAGCGAAGGCTGCTCCGCGAGGAAGCCGAGCAAGGGAGCAGCCAGGCTGGACTCGACCTCGGCGATCGCACGGAAGGCGCTGTCGAGCCGCGCTTCCTCGTCGTCGCCCTCACCCAGGCTGCTCAGGTACTCGACCATGCCGGGCAGCCCGGCCACGAGCTCGTGCACGACGCCGCCCGGCTCGAGGGTGCCGGGGCGCCCCTCGACGAAGAAGTGGTTGACCGAACCGAGCTCGACCCGCGGGTCGATCCAGAGGACGGACTGGTGCGGACCGAACACCTTGTAGGTGCTGAACACGTAGGCGTCACAGCCGAACTGGCGCACGTCGGGGCGCCGGTGCGGCGCGTAGGCCACCCCGTCCACGATCGACAGCGCACCCGCCGCGCGGATGCGCGCGCACAGGGCCCCCGCGTCGTGGATCTGGCCGATCAGGTTCGACACGTGCCCGAAGGCGACGATCTTCGTGTCCTCCGAGAGCACCGCCTCGAGCCCCTCGAGGGTCAACGCCAAGCTGTCCGCGTCGAACGTCCACTCGCGCACGGTCGCGCCGCGCTCCTCGGCCAAGCGCCGCCAACAACCGACGTTGGACTCGTGGTCGAGGTTGGTGACGACCACCTCGTCGCCGGGGCCGAGCTGGGGCGCGAGGGTCGCGGCCAGGCGACCCAGGAGCGCAGTCGAGGACGGGCCGAGCACGACCTCGTCCGGCTGCGCGCCCATCAAGCTCGCCATCGCGGCGCGCCCCTGCTCGACTGCCTCGACGGCTCGAACCGAGACAGCGTAGGACGCCCCGTGCTGAACCATGGGTCCGCTGAGGTAGGCGTGCACGCGCTCGATCACACCATGGCAAGGCACGGTGCCGCCGGCGTTGTCGAAGAGCGCCCAGGTGGTGTAGAGGCCAGGAAAACGACTGCGTACGGAGGCCGGATCGAAGGGGGTCATGGCGGCGGGGATGGTAGCCTCGATGCTCACCACCGGGATCCTCACCATGAATCTTCGCGCCGCCTGCTTGCTGGCTCTGTGTCTACCCGTCTCCGCCCAGGACTTCGACGCCCACGACTTCGACTCCGAGGCGTTCGACGACCTGGCCTTCCGCTGCATCGGCCCCTGGCGTGGCGGGCGGGTGACCACGGTCGAGGGCGTGCCCTCCGTGCCCGGCCGCTACTACATGGGCGCCGCCGGCGGCGGCGTGTGGCGCACGGACGATCACGGCCTGAGCTGGCGCAACCTGTCGGACGAGGACTTCGGCGTCGGCACGATCGGCGCGATCGCGGTCGCGCCCTCCGACCCCAACGTGGTGTACGTCGGCACGGGTGAGGCGCAGGTGCGCGGCGTGACGACCTCCCATGGTGACGGCGTCTACCGTTCCGACGACGGCGGCGAGACCTGGCGCCACATCGGCCTGACCGACAGCCGCTACGTGTCGGCCGTGCGCGTTCACCCGACCAACCCGGAGCTGGTGTTCGTCGCCGCCCAGGGCGAACTCTGGGCGCCGAACGGAACCCGCGGTGTGTTCGTCTCGGAGAACGGCGGCGGCACCTGGCACCACGTGCTCGAAGTCGACGAGAACACCGGCTGCAGCAGCCTTGTGATCGACCCCTCCAACCCGCGCGTGCTCTACGCCGGCATGTGGCAGCACCGGCGCACGCCCTGGAAGGTCGAGAGCGGCGGCGAGGGCAGCGGCATCTACCGCTCGGTCGACGGTGGCATGGAGTGGGAGCAGCTCGAGGAAGGTCTCCCGGAGCTGATGGGCAAGATCGGCGTGGCCGTGTCTCCTGCGAACTCCAGCCGCCTCTGGGCGATCGTGGAGGCCGAGGACGGGGGCCTGTTCCGCTCCGACGACCGCGGGGACAGCTGGCGCCGCGTCAGCGCGGATCGCGTGCTGCGCGCGCGCGCCTGGTACTACACGCGCGTCGTGGCCGACCCGCGCGACGAGAACACGGTCTACGTCCTCAACGCCCCGGTCCTGCGCTCGATCGACGGAGGGCAGAGCTTCACGCCGATCTCGACGCCCCACGGCGACAACCACGCCCTCTGGATCCACCCGGACAACCCGGACCTGATGATCAACGGCAACGACGGCGGCGCGAACGTGACGACCAACGGCGGCCGGACCTGGACCGATCAGGCGAACCAGCCGACGGCGCAGTTCTATCGCGTGATCACCGACGCCGGCTTCCCCTACCGCGTCTACGGCGGCCAGCAGGACAACAGCACGGTCTCGATCGCCAGCGCCACCTCCGGCGGCGGCATCCAGCGCAGCGACTGGCACTCGATCGGCGGTGGCGAGAGCGCCTTCGTCGCCTTCGACGAGGACGATCCGCGCTTCGTCTACGCCGGCGTGTACCAGGGCATCCTGACCGAGTGGGACCGGCGCACGCGCACCAGCCGCAACGTGATGGCGGTGCCCTACCTGGGCCTGGGCGCGAACGCGGACGACCTCGCCTATCGCTTCAACTGGAACGCGCCGGTCGTGGCCTCACCCCACGACCCGACGCGCCTCTACCACGCGGGCAACCAGGTGCTGCAGAGCACGGACCGCGGCCGCACCTGGGCGCCGATCAGCCCCGACCTGACGCGCAACGATCCCGAGAAGCAGCAGGAGGGCGGCGGCCCGATCACGAACGAGGCCGCGGGCGCGGAAAACTACAACACACTCAGCTACCTGGCGGCCTCGCCCCATGAGCCGGGCGTGCTCTGGGCTGGCAGCGACGACGGGCTGGTGCACGTCACGCGGAACGCGGGCGAGACCTGGACCAACGTGACCCCGGCCGGCGTGGGCGAGGCGCTGGTCAA
>JAQBVH010000011.1 GCA_027623615.1 Planctomycetota bacterium
GTCGACCTTGCGCTCCTGCTCGCCGAGGCGCCGGACGCTCGCGAAGCCAAGGCCGCGAGCAAGCTGCGCCGCCACTACCGCAGCCGCCATGCTCCACGGTGGGTCGCCCTGATCGATGAGCGCGATGCACTCCAGACCGAGCGCACCGCGTTCGAGAATGGTCTCCCGACAACACTGATCAGCCGCGAGATGGAGACGCCGCGCCCGGCGTACCTGCTCGTGCGCGGCGCCTACGACGTCCGCGGTGACGAGGTGCAGCGCGCGCTGCCCGCCGCCCTGCCCGCCTTGCCCGAGGGCCAGCCCCTCGACCGCCTCGGCTTCGCGCGCTGGCTGGTCTCCGGCGAGCACCCCTTGACCGCGCGCGTCACCGTCAACCGCCTCTGGCAGCAGTTCTACGGCGTCGGCATCGTCAAGACGACCGAGGACTTCGGCTCCCAGGGCGAGTACCCGGTGCATCCGGAGCTGCTCGATTGGCTGGCCGTCGAGTTCGTCGAGTCGGGTTGGGACCAGAAGGCGCTGGTCCGCAAGTTCGTGACCTCGGCCGCGTACCGCCAGAGCTCGCGGGTGACCGCCGAGCTCTACGAGCGCGACCCGGACAACCGGCTGCTGGCGCGCGGCCCGCGCTTCCGCTTGAGCGGGGAGGAGATCCGCGACACGGCGCTCTACCTCTCCGGCCTGCTGATCGAGACGATGGGCGGCCCGAGCGTGCGGCCCTACCAGCCGGACGGCGTCTGGTTCGCGGTCGGCTACAGCGGCAGCAACACGGTGCGCTACAGCCAGGACCAGGGCGAGGCGCTGTGGCGCCGCAGCCTCTACACGTTCTGGAAGCGCACGGCGCCGCCGCCGAACATGGTCTCGTTCGACGCGCCGAGCCGCGAAGCCTGCACCGTGCAGCGCACGCGCACGATCACGCCTCAGCAGGCGCTCGTGCTCTGGAACGACCCCACCTACGTGGAGGCCGCCCGTCACCTGGCCGCGCGCGTCCTGCGCGAGGGCGGCGACGACGACGTGGCCCGGGTGCGCTGGGCCTACCGCACGGTGGTCGGCAAGACCCCCACGGCGATCCAGGAGCGCGCGCTCGTGCGCGGCCTGGATGCGCAGAGAACGCTCGCCGCCGAGGAGGCCGCGGCCAAGCTGCTCGAGGTCGGCGACACCCCGCGCATCGACGGGCTCGACCCGGTCGAGCACACCGCGTGGACCAACCTGGCCACGGCGCTCTTCTCCCTGCCCCAGGCGATCACCCGCGGTTGACCATGGATCCTCTCCAACAGCGACATCAGCTCCTCACCCGCCGCTCCCTGCTGCGCGGCACCACCGGCGGCCTGGGCGCCGCCGCCGTCGGCAGCCTGCTCGGCCCGCAAGCCTTCGGCGGCGGTGGCTTCGACTCCGGCATCCTGCGCGGTCCCCACTTCGCGCCGAAGGCCAAGCGGGTCATCTGCCTGTTCATGTCGGGCGCGCCGAGCCAGATCGACATGTGGGACCACAAGCCCGGTCTGCGCGAGCGCTACGACGAGGACCTGCCCGACTCGATCCGCAAGGGGCAGCGCTTCACGACGATGACCTCGGGGCAGGCGCGCTTCCCGGTCGCGCCGAGCAAGTTCTCCTTCGCGCAGCACGGCCAGAGCGGCACCTGGGTCTCCGAGCTGTTGCCGCACACGGCGACCAAGGTCGACCAGATGGCGGTCGTGCGCTCGATGTACACCGAGGCGATCAACCACGACCCGGCGATGACGTTCTTCCAGAGCGGCTCCGAGCAGCCGGGTCGTCCGAGCCTGGGCGCCTGGCTCTCGTACGGGCTGGGCAGCATGAACGCGGACCTGCCGACCTACGTCGTGATGACGCCGACCTGGACCGGTCGGCGCGAGGCGCAGGCCCTCTACAACCGCCTGTGGGACACCGGCTTCCTGCCCTCGCGGCACCAGGGCGTGTCGCTGCGGGCCAAGGGTGACCCGATCCTCTACCTCAACGACCCCGAGGGCGTGACGCGCCAGGCGCGCCGCCAGATGCTCGACACGGTGTCCGAGCTGACCGAGGCCGAGTACGCCGAGGTCGGCGACCCGGCGCTCATCCACCGCCTCGACCAGTACGAGATGGCCTTCCGCATGCAGGCCTCGGTGCCGGACCTGGTCGACATCGGCAGCGAGCCCCAGCACGTCCTCGACCTGTACGGCCCCGAGGCCACCAAGCCGGGGACGTTCGCGGCCAGCGCGCTGCTCTCGCGACGGTTGGTCGAACGCGGCGTGCGCTTCGTGCAGCTCTACCACCGCGGCTGGGACCAGCACGGCAACGTGGCCGGTGACCTGCCCAACCAGTGCCGCGACATCGACCAGGCCTGCGCGGGCCTGTTGTCCGACCTGGAGCAGCGCGGGCTGCTCGAGGACACCCTCGTGATGTGGGGTGGCGAGTTCGGCCGCACGGTGTACTGCCAGGGCGGGCTGAGCGAGGACAACTACGGCCGCGACCACCACCCGCGCTGCTTCACCTGGTGGCTGGCCGGCGCGGGGATCAAGGGCGGCGTCGTCCACGGAGAGACCGACGACTACTCCTACAACATCGTCAAGGACGGCGTGCACGTGCATGACCTCAACGCGACGATCCTGCACCTGCTGGGCATCGATCACGAGCGCCTCACCCATCGCTTCCAGGGCCGGGATTTCAGGCTCACGGACGTGCACGGCGAGCTGGTGCATCCCATCTTGGCCTGATGCTGCGCGCCACGCTCCTCCTCGCTGCCCTGGCCCTGTCGGCCTGCGCCGCGACGTCTTCCCCGTCCGACCCCTCCGCGATCCCTGGCACCGGCTTCGTCGGCCGCGTCGTCCTCCACGGCCCGGCGCCGGAGCGCGCGCGGCACGGGCTCGAGCCCGCGCTGGCCGCGATCACCGGCAGCGACGAGTACGTCGACGAGCTGTGGCTGGTCGACGGTGAGGGCGGGGTCCAGAACGCCGTGGTGCTGCTGGAGCCTCTCGGAGACACACCCGCGCCGCCGCTCGAGCCCGCGCAGACCGCCCTATTCGAGAAGGTCGGCGCCTGGTACGAGCCGCGCGTGCTCGTGATCCCGGCCGGAACGACGGTCACCCTGAGCAACCGCAACAGCATCTGCAACGGCTTCGTCGCGCGCGCCCGCAGGAACGAGGGGTTCAACACGACCCTCAGCATCGGCATGGAGCGCACCTCGAAGTTCGACGCGCCCGAGGCCGTCCACGTGATCTGCGACGCGCGCCCGTACATGCGCGGCGCGATCGTCGCGGTCGACACCCCCCACCACCGCCTGACCGGGGCGGACGGCCGGTTCGCGTTCCAGGACCTCGCGCCGGGCAGGTATCGCCTGCGGGTCTGGCACGAGGCGGGGGGCTGGGTGAAGGGCTTGGGCGAGGTGCTGGTCGTCGGGGGCGAGCAGCTGCGCCGCGAGGTCTCCCTCGCAGCACCCGGCGATTGAGGCGACACGGCGCCACCCAGCGCATGTCCGCTGCATGAACGAACCGAAGCGTCGCCGTCGCTGGCTGCCTTGGCTGTTCGGCCTGGGCGTGCTCGCCCTGCTTGGCTGGGGCGCCTCGGTCGCGATGCTCGCGAACTGGAGCGACTTGCGAGTCGCCCCTCAGGCAGAGGCTCACGAGGTGTTCCAGGCACGGCTGAAGGGGCCCGCGAGCGGGCTCCCGTACCTGACCGTCGATGCGGAGGGCAACGTCCACGTGGACCGCTCCCTCGAGATCGACCCCGAAGATCTCGAGGTGCTCGTGGTGCTCGCCTGGGAGCCCGAGAACGAACGCTTGCTCGAAACGCGCCTGCCCTGGTGGTTCGTCAAGATGAAGTCGACGCGGCACTTCAACCTGGGGACGGCGGTCACTTTCGTCGCCAAGGACTGGGACCACCTGAACCTGTCGGTGACCGAGGACGACCTCGAAGCCCGTGGCCCCGGCCTGGTGCTCGATGTGACTCGCGAAGACGGCGCGCGGCTCCTGCTCTGGACGGAGTGAGTAGGATGCGCCCATGCTCCTGCGCGCCCTGATCCTCGTCCTCGCCGGCTCCGCGTCCCTCGCCCAGGACGCCAAGCCGGTCAAGGTGTTCCTGCTCGCCGGCCAGTCGAACATGGAGGGCAAGGGCTTCCCCGAGCCCCTCGCCTACCAGGTCTCGACCGAAGAGTTCCGCACGCGCTGGACGCGCTTCATCGCAGGCGGCGACCACGCGGCGTTCACCGCGCGTTACCAGGCCTCGCTCGAGAAGGACCCAGGCAACCCCGAGTTCGCCTGGAGCGAGCGCGACGACGTGTGGATCGACTTCCTCGGTCGCCATGGCAACCTGACCGTCGGCTACGGCGTGCCGAGCAAGGGCTTCGGACCGGAGTACATGTTCGGCCAGGTGCTGGGCGATCACTTCGAGGAGCCGGTGCTGTTGATCAAGACCGCCTGGGGCGGCAAGTCCATCGGACGCGACTTCCGCTCGCCGAGCACGATGCCGAGCGCTGAGGAGTTCGCGGCGATGGCCAGCGAGGAGAACGCGCAGCGCAAGGAGCACAACGAGAAGCACCCGGACAAGGTCAAGCCCATGACCACCGCAGAAGAGATCGCGGGCCCCTATGGTCACTTCTACCGGGAGACCCTGCGCTACACCCGTGAGTGCCTCGCGGACCTCGAAGGCCGCTTCCCTGGCTACGCGGGCCAGGGCTACGAGCTGGCGGGCTTCGTCTGGTTCCAAGGCTGGAACGACCAGTTCAACCCGGAGTGGGCCGACAACCATGGCAACTACCTGGCCGCCATGCTGCAGGACCTGCGCGGTGACCTCGGCGTCCCGGATCTGCCCGCCGTGATCGGCGTGGTCGGCTTCGACGGCCCCCACGACAAGCCCCTGGACGGCAAGGGCAACGAGACCGCCCGCGCCAAGATCAAGCGCGGCCAGGCGGCGATGCAGGTGCGCTTCGGGGGCAGCGTGCGCAGCGTGACGACCGCCGAGTTCTGGGACATGGAGGCCGACGCGATCTACCGCGGCCCGGGCGGCTGGTCCAAGGACCCCGACCGCTGGCGCCAGCACGGCAACGACTTCCCCTACCACTACTACGGCAGCCCCTGGTTCTTCTCCCAGGCGGGCGAGGCCTTCGGGAAGGCGATGGTCGAGCTGGTGAGGGACTGATGCCGGCCGTACCGACCGAGCTTCGCAATCGCGGTGGCGAGCGCCTCGACCACGCCTTCACCCCGGGCAGTCAGGACCGCAGCGACCTGGTGATCATCGGGCACGGGGTGACCTCCCATCACGACCGGCCCTACTTCCGCGACCTCGCGGACGCGTTCGCAGCGCGCGGCGTGGCCTCGCTCGCCGTGACCTGGTCGGGCAACGGCAACTCCGAGGGGAGCTTCGAGGACTGCACGATCTCGAAGGAGGTCGACGACCTGCGCGCGATCCTCGATGCCCTCGAGGGCTGGAACGTGGGCTACGCCGGCCACAGCATGGGCGGCGCGGTGGGCGTGCTCTGCGCGGCGGACGAGCCGCGCATCCGCGCGCTGTGCTCGCTCGCGGGCATGGTCCACGTGCAGCGCTTCGTGGAGACCGTGTTCGGCCACCTCGCGCCGGGCGAGGCCATGCTCGACCGTCCCGAGTGCCCCCTCTCGGGCGCCTTCCTCGCGGACGCCGCCCGCATCGTCGACGTGCTGCCCTCCGCCGCGGGACTCGAGGTGCCCTGGCGCCTGGTCCACGGCACCGAGGACGAGCTCGTCCCCTACACCGACTCCGAGGACGCCCACACCGCCAACCCGGCGGCGGAGCTCGTCCCCCTGGCGGGTGCCGACCACCGCTTCACCGACCGGCACGCCGAGCTGTGCGCGGCTGTCGCGCCGTGGTTCGACGCCCAGCTCGCGCGCTGACTCAGTCCTTCAGCGCCTCGAACAGCAAACGGTGGAAGTGGTGTTCGCCCACCTCCACCTGGGGCGCATAGCGCCCGCGCTCGTAGGACGCGGCGCCGAGGCCCAGCTGCACGGACTCGCAGATCGCGATGTCCTCTTGCTGGGTGACCGCGCTCTGCGCGACGCTCTCGGCGATGAAGTCCTCGCTGCCCGCCGGCTCCTCGAAGAAGAAGTCGTAGACCACCTGGCAGCGGTCCGGGCCGACCGGGATGACCAGGTTCGAGTCGAGGCAGCTGCCGTAGCGGTTCAGCATGAAGTTCGGGAACAACCAGGCATACAGGGCACCGTCCCCCATGCGCTGCCTGGCCTCGAAGTCGATGCGCGGGTCGTCGACCGCTGAGGTCCCCGTCGACTGCAGCGAGCTGCGCGCGAAGGTCTCCGTGCGGTAGGTCGTCATGTCGATCTGCGCGTCGAGGGTCGGATGCATGTGCGGGATGTGGTAGCCGCCGTCGAGGTAGTTGTCGACGTAGACCTTCCAGTTGCAGCCGATGTCCCAGGTCGTGCTCGAGAGGTAGGTCAGCCGGTCCCAGCCGCTCGCCTGCAGCTTCCCGTCGAGCTCCGGCACGCGCTCCAACAGCGCCGTCGCCGCGAGGTCGAAGTTCACGAAGACCCACGGCCCCCACACCTCGACCTGGATCGGCGGCAACGACATCGCGGCGCGGTCGAAGTCCTGGATCCCGGCCATGCGCGGCGCGCTCTTCAACGTGCCATCGAGGCCGTAGCTCCAGGCGTGGTAGCCGCAAACGAGCTTCTCCGCCCGGCCGCAGCCCTGCACGACCTCGCGGCCCTTGTGCCGGCACGTGTTCGCGAACCCGCGCAGCTCGCCGTCCATGCCGCGCACGACCACCCAGGGTTCCCCGGCGACCACGCCGCTCGCGTACGCGCCAGGCGTTGCCAGGTCCGCCACGCGGGCCACGGGGGTCCACTCGCGACGGAACACGCGCTCGCGCTCGAGCGCGAAGAGCTCGGGCGAGACGTACCAGGACGAAGGCGGGGTCCAGGCGCGCTCGATCGGGATGGCGGGGTCGAAGCGCAGGACCTCGTCCTGTACGGTGCGGCGCGCGACGGTCATGCGCTCATCTTCTCCGGTCGAGCGCCCTCAGGCCAGACGCTGGCCCGCGCGTCCCGCATCCTACGGCAGGATCTCCTGCAGCCAGCGCTGCAGGCGCCGCTCCAGATCAGGCATCGCGAACCCGGTCACGTCCTCGAACACGGTCACCGGGTGCTCGCCGGCGCCGACCCGGCGCAGGATGCGCGGCACGTCGTCGGGGCGCCCTTCGAGCAGGTAGGCCGCGAGCGCGTAGGACAGGAGCAGGTCCTCGTCGCGCATCGTGTCGACGCTGCGCCCGAGCAGGAACTCGAGCGAGGGGAAGCCCTGCTGGCCGATCTGATCCCGCGCAACGGCGAGCCACTGTGTCTCCTGGGCCTGCAGCAGCGGCCAGATCGTCGTCGCGCGGTTCGTCGAGTACCTCTGCGGGTCGAAGAAGTACGTCATGCGCGTCCCCGTCATGTGATAGACGAGGTACAGGCCCAGGCCCTCCCAGGCCCACCCATCGCTACCGTTGATGCCGTAGGCATCCATCATCATCGCGCCGAGGGTCTGGCGCGCCGCGCCGTCCAGGCGGCGGGCAGGGTTGGCGTCCCACTCGCCGAGCGTGTTGGGTGCGCCCAGCCAACCGCCGCCGGCCCGGCGCAGATCGCCCTTGGTCGGCTCTCCGATCGCGCCCAGGTTGTTCAGGAGCGCCTCGCGCTCCCCCTGGTTCTGCAACAGGTAGATCGTGTAGCCGCGGCGGTGGGCCTGGGCATCGCCGAAGACGCTCTTGAACAGGTGACTGACTGCCTCGGTGACGCGGGCGGTCTCCTCGACCTCACTCGAGGGCGTGGTGCCGACCACGCGCACACCGGGCGTCATGCGCGTCGCGTTCCAGCGCACCGGCACCTCGCGCTCGGGCTTCGAGGTCGTCGAGAGCTGTGGGCGGTCGACCTGCTCCAGGGATTCGACCGCCTTGGTCTGGACCCCGCGCCCCGCCTCGAGCGCGCGCTTGGTCTCGCTGAGCACCCAGCGCCCCCCGTGCGCTTCTTCACCCAGCACCGTGCGCAGGGCGACGTCATTCGGGTCGAGCACGAGCAGCTTCGCGAGGACCCGCTCGCGCGTCCCCGGCACGAGCAGGTCACCCTCCCGCTCTAGCCGCCGGAAGAGCTGCAGCTTGTACGGGTCGGTCGCCTGCGCCAGGCGCTGCCTGAACTCCTCGAGGTGCTCGTCGCGGGCGTGGCTGCGGGGCTGGCGGTAGCTGCCCGACTGCACCCACTCGTCGCCGCGCTTGAAGAACTTGAGCACCTTCCGCGCGCCTTGGTGGTCGGGGTCGATCTCGATCACGGTGCGCGCGAGCCGGTCGCGCTCGGTGTAGAGCTTCCTGTGGCGGCACCAATCGGAGACCTCCCACAAGCGCTCCGCCAGGATCGCGTCCTGTTCGGCAACCAGGCTTTCGAAGCGCTCGCGGGCGCGCTGGAACTCGTCCAGCGGCGCGGACTCGGGGGGCGCGGGGGTCGGATCCTGGGCGTGGAGGACCGATCCCGCGGGCAGGATGGCGAGCAGCAGGACCGTGGAAACGGTCCTCGGGGCGAGGTGAAGCATGGCGGTCCGGGTTCGGGGGTGGGCGCTGGGGATCCCGACCGGGTGGCCCTCGACGCTGCCTACCCTGCGCCGTGGACGGGTTTCTCGCCAGAATTCATCGCGAGGACTCGTCCCGCTCCCAGGCGTAGCCCCCCAAGTCCTCAGCCAGCCGGTCGGCCCGGCGGCGCACGAGCAGCTGCATGCCCAGGTAGAGCGGCAGGAGCGGCCACAGGCGCAGGGGCATCCCGAACGCCTTGCGCCTCAAGGAGGTGTGGGCGGCGCGCTTGGTCGCCCAGAGCTCAGGGAAGGAGCGCTCCAGCTGCAAAGCTCCGAGTCGGCTGCGCGTCTTGATCTTGAGCAGGGCGCCCAGGGTACGAGGCACGCGCACGACGCTCTGCGCTCCAGCGACGTGCACGATCTCGCCCGGTGCGAAGTGCGCGCGCACGTAGCCGTCGTCGGAGATGATCGAGGGGAAGGCGCCGAAGCGACCCCGCCCCTCTTCCGAGAGCGCGTAGAGGCCGCAGCCAACGTCCCCCGGCTCCTGCCCGTGCAGGGCCAGCCAGACCGCGTAGTACGCGCGCACCCAGACGCTCGCGTCCGAGGTGTCGAGGCGCGCGACGGGCTCGGCCGCCGCCGCGCCGCTCTCGCCCAGGGCGGCGATCACGCGCGCGAGGTCGCTGCCCGGCAGGTCAATGTCCGCGTCGAGGTAGACGCGCGGGTAGCCGCGCGCCGCGGCGTCGCCAGCGTTGAGGGCGGCGGTCTTGGAGGCCTCCGCGACCTCGATCACCTCGACCCGCGGCGCGAAGGCGCGCGCGACCTCGGCAGTGCGATCGCTGCAGCCGTTCGGCACGACCAGGACCTGCACCTCTGCGGGCAACCCTGCGAGGAGCACCTGGAGGGTACGGGGCAAGACCCGCTCCTCGTCGTGCGCGGGGACGATGACAGCGCCGGCCATGGGCTCGCATACTACGAAGCATGCGACACGCAACCCACCGCCTGCCGGGATTGGTCAGCGAGGAACATCGCTTCGAGGTCCCGCTCGATCACGCCAATCCCGGTGGAGACCAGATCGAGGTCTTCGCTCGGGTGGTCGGACGCCCTGGCGACGACGCGGCGAGGCCACACCTCGTGTTCCTCCAGGGCGGACCGGGCTTCGGAGCGCCGCGCCCGATGGGAGCGGACGGCTGGATCAAGCGCGCCCTCGAGGACTACCGGCTCGTGCTGATCGACCAGCGTGGAACGGGGAACAGCACGCGGCTGGACGCAGCGCGGGTCACCGCGGCGGGCGACGCCCAGGCCCAGGCGGACTACCTCGCCCACTTTCGCTCGGACTCGATCGTGCGCGACTGCGAGCTCGTCCGGCGCGAGCTCTGCGGGGACGAGCCCTGGTCCGTGCTCGGCCAGAGCTACGGCGGGTTCTGCGCGACGCGCTACCTCTCGCCCGCCCCCGAGGGCTTGCGCGAGGTCTACGTCACAGGCGGCCTGCCACCCCTGCGCGCGACCGCCGACGAGATCTACGCGCGCACCTACGGGATCTGCAAGCGCAAGAACGCGGCCTACTACGAGCGCTACCCCGAGGACGTCACGAGCGTGCGTGAGATCGCCGAGCACCTGGCGACACATGAGGTGCTGCTCCCCGGCGGTGACCGGCTGAGCCTGCGCCGCTTCCAGACCCTCGGCCTGCAGCTCGGGTTCTCGGACGGGTTCGAGACCCTGCACTACCTGGTCGAGAACCCGTGGACGATGGGCGCCGGCGGAAGGGAGCTGGCCTACGCCTTCCTCCGCGGCGTCGAGAACACCCAGGCCTGGGACGTCGCGCCGATCTTCTCGCTCCTGCACGAGGCCTGCTACACCCAGGGCTGCGCCTCGAGGTGGTCGGCCGACCGGCTGCGCGCGGAGCACCCCGAGTTCACCCTCGAGCACGAGGGTCCCTTGTACCTCTCTGGCGAGATGATCGACCCCTGCCTGTTCGCCGAGGTCGGCGCCCTGCGCCCGATGGCAGAGGCGGCCGAGCTCCTGGCCCAGAAGGACGACTGGCCGGTCCTCTACGATCTCGACCGGCTCGGGGCGAACAAGGTGCCCGGCGCGGCGGCGGTGTATGCGAACGACATGTACGTCGAGCGCGAGTACTCCCTCGAGACGGCCGCCCACATCCCGGGGATGCGCACCTGGTTGACCGACGAGTACGAACACAACGGTCTGCGCTCGAACGGCGCGCACGTGCTCGGTCGGTTGATCGACCTCGTGCGAGGCGAGGCCTGAGCGTCTCTAGAGCCGGCCCGCGATCGACTCGAGCAATAGACCTGCCTTGCGCTCGTTCTCATCGGACTCGAAGGTGCCGATGCGCACGCGGACGCGGGCCTTGCCCCCGACCAGCTCTTCGACCTTGACCCAGTATCCCTCGCCGTCGATCTCCGCGGTGTCCTCGCTCTCGGCCAGGTTGGGGGATACGCCGCCCGGCAGGTCGTAGCCCCGACCCTCGAGCGCCTGGACGGTCGCCTTCCAGACCCGACCGACCGGAGCGTCGAAGTCCTGGATGGCCTCGTTGTTGTCGTACTTGACGATGCCGAAGGCCGTCCCCGCCGCCGCAGCGATCAGGCACCCGGTGAGCGGAAACAGAAGCGGGAGAGCGATGAGAAGGTGAGTGCGTCGCATGGTCGATCCTCCCCTGGCAGGGAACCCGGACGAGGCCACCATGGACTTCCCCGAGCGATGGGGCAAGCCCGCTCACCCGCATCGGGCACGTCGGCGCTCCCGATGCGAACCTCGCTTCCCAGGCGCAGACTTCGCCGGCAGCGCTTCCGCCCTTCCAAGGTCGGAAATGACCAAATCGTGGTACCTTCACAGGACCCCACGGGCCAGTGAAGAGATCGCTCCGCTCGCCGTCGATTCGAATGGTGCCGCTTACTGTCTTTGTGACATTGGCGGCTGCTTTCGTGTTCCTATGGGGCCAGGCATCGGCGCGCCACTCGGATGCCCTGGCCCGAGACACCGAACTGCTGGCGGAGCAGGCCGCGCTGCGCCTGGACGAGGTGGGCCGCAGCGCGGAAGAGGTCGCGCACCACATGCTTACCGCTTGGCGCGCGGGCTTGGCCTCGTTGGCAGGCTTCGATGGCATCGCGGAGCCGCTGGTGCGTCGCTACCCGGAGCTGCTCAGCATCGTGTGGATCGGTCCGGGCCAGGTGGTCGAGCACGCCTACCCGCAGGACAGCCTGGCCTACGCTGGCGTGGGGAGCCGACTGGTGGGCGAGCCGCGCATCTCGCCCTACCTCGACCTGGCGCGCTCCTCGGGAGAGGTCGTCTTCACCCCACCCTTCGACTTGAGCGAAGACGTGGACGCGGTCGCCGGATACCTGCGCCTCGACGGGACCGGGTCTGACGGATTCGTCGGCGTGATCTTCTCCATGACTGCTCTGGTCCAACGACTGGGCGGTTCGGTGCAGGAGGACTTCGACACCTACTTGAGGTGCACCGTACTGGGCGACGACCCGTTCGAGGTGTCCTACGGACCGAGGGGAGTCGGGGACGACGACTACCTCGAACGCCCCTTGGTCCGCTCGTGGAAGTTCGAGTTCGACCCGCATGGGTGGGAGCTGTTCCTCGCGCCGAGGACGGGCAACAGTCGCGCAGGCACCTCGACGGAGGAGGACCTCTTCCTCACCGCGGGCCTGCTGCTGGCCCTCGCGCTTGCCTTGGTCGTTGGCCGCGAGCTCCATTCGCGCAGGGCCCTCCGTGCAAGCGAGCGACGCTACCGCGGCGTGGTCCAGGACCTGCCCGACTTCGTCTGTCGCTACCGGCGCGACGGGACGATCACCTTCGCCAACGAGGCCTTCGCCGCCCGCTACGGCAAGACCGCTGACGAACTGATCGGCACGAGCCTCTACAGCCTCTATCCAGAGACCGAGTGGTCCGAGATCAATCGTCACCTTGCCTCCCTCGAAGCGGGGAGGCAGGTCGAGTCCCTGCGGCAGGTCGATCTCGAGGGTGACCGCACCGGCTACGTGCGCTGGCGCGAGCGCGTCATCGTCGAGGGCGGTCCGGAGTCCGCCGAGGTGCAGTCCGTCGGATACGACGTGACCGAAGCGCGCGAGGCCGAGGAACAGCTGCGCCACAGCCAGGAGCGCTACCGGACCCTGGTCGAGTCGAGCCCGGACGGGGTGGTCATCCACCGCAACGGGAAGATCGTGTTCGCCAACGACGCCCTGGCCAAGCTGGTCGGGGCCCAGGGCACCTGGGAGCTGGCGGGTATGGAGCTGTCCGAGCTCTTGCCCACGGCGGACGGCAACACGGTCGAGCAGCGCATCGCTGGAGTCATGGAGGACGGTCAGCCCGTCCGCTATGACGACGAGCAGATTCGACACCGCAGCGGACACCTGATCGAGGTCGAGGTCATCGGCACACGGGTCGTCTTCGACGGCCAGCGCGCGGTCCAGGCCATCCTGCGCGACGTGACCGAGCGCCGCGCCTCCGAGCGTGCCCTGCGCGAGAGCGAGGAGCGCTTCCGGACGATCTTCGGCTCGATCAGTGACGCTGTCATCATCCACGATCGCCACGGCGCCTTGCTCGAGGTCAACCAGAGCGCCTGCGACCTGTTCGGACTGAGCCGCGACGTGCTGCTACGGCTCGATTTCGGCGCGCTCCTGTCCGACTCCAGCCCAGCCACCCTCGAGTTCCTGCGCGCGCGCTTCGCGGCGGCGCGCACCTCACCCTCGCCGGAGCTGGTGGAGTTCAGCGCCCGACGAGGCCGCGACGAGCAGTGGTGGGCCGAGGTCAGCTTGCGCGCCGCCAAGGTGGATGGACGCGAGCGGCTCCTCTCCGTGGTGCGGGACGTGACGGAACGTCGTGAGGCGCAAGAGGCCCTGTCCGAAGCGAGCAATCGCCTCGACCACCTGCTCTCGACCGGCCCGACCGTCATCTACAGCCGCACGCCCGGCGTCGATGGCAGCCTGACGTTCGTCAGCCGCAACGTGCGCCAGCTCCTCGGCCTCGAGCCCGACGCGCTGACGGACAAGCAGGGGCATTGGCGCTCCGCGATCGTCGAGGGCGATCGCGTGCGCGTCGACGGGGAGCTGACCGCCGCCGACGCCCGGGGCGACCGCTTCACCTGCGAATACCGCATCGAGACCGAGCAGGGCAAGACGATCTGGATCCAGGACGACGCGCGCCTCCTGCGCGACGACGGTCAGGCCGTCGAGTGGGTCGGCTGCTGGCGGGATGTGACCATCCGCAAGCGCATCGAACACAGCCAGCGGCTGATGATGGACGAGCTCGACCACCGGGTGAAGAACACCCTGGCGATGGTCCTTTCCCTGCTCGATCAGACCCTGGCACAGACCCGCTCGCGGGTCGAGCTGCGCGATGCCTTCAGGGGACGCATCGAGGCGCTGGCCCACGCGCACGAAGCCCTGGCCAAGGAACATTGGGAGGCGGTCGATCTGGAACGCATCTCGCGCCAGGTCCTCGGCCCGAACGTCGAGCTCGGTCGAGTCTCGGTGGTCGGCCCGCCCCAGCCCCTCGACGCGCGCACGGCCAGCCCCCTCGCGCTCGCCCTGCACGAGCTGGTCACGAATGCGGTCAAGCACGGCGCCCTGTCGGTGGACGCCGGCCACGTCGACCTGACCTGGGAGCTCGAGGCACGCGGCCTGGTCGTCAAGTGGCGCGAACGCGGGGGACCACCAGCGGCGATGCCCACCGAGAGCGGCACTGGCCTGCGCCTGGTACGCGGCCTGATCGAGCACGAGCTCGGCGGGCGCGCCATCTTCGACTTCCACGCAACGGGCCTGGAGGTCGAGGTCATTCTCCCGACCAGCGACACCGCCCCTCGGCCGCGGCTCCTCGTCGACGCGCCTACAACAACGGGCTGAGGACCCCCGCCGCATTCTGGGCCAACCTGCGCAGGACGCTCGAGTGGAGGTCGGCCGAGGTGATCCGGCGCGAGTCATTGAGATAGCTCATCTGCAGGAATCGAAGATGGCTTGCGCAGTCGCTGTCGTAGAGCAGGGTCGAGAGTTCATAGTTCAGGACGAAGCTGCGCTGGTCGAAGTTGGCGGTCGTCACCAGCCCCAGACTCCGATCCACGGTCATCGTCTTGGCGTGCAGCAGACCAGGCAGGTACTCGTAGACTTCGACCCCCGCGTCGAGGAGCGAGGGGTAGTGACTGCGAGCGACGAGGCTGACCAGGATCGAGTCGCAGCGCGCGGGGATGACGAGCACGATGCGAACGCCGCTGCGCGCTGCGGTGCACAGGCTCGCCACCTCGGCCTCACCCGGGACGAAATAGGGCGTGGTCAAGATCAGCTCCTGTCCGGCGCGGTGGATCGACGCGAGGGTGAGCTGCTCGAGTGCCTCGTTGTTGTGGCTGGGGCCAGAAGGGAGGATCTGGACAGGGACGCCATCGTCGAAGATCGGCGCGCGATGCTCGTAGACGCCGCGGGGGATCTCCGCGGTCTCGAGGTAGTCGTCGTTGAGGAAGATGTCCTGCAGGTCCTGGACCGCAGGCCCCTCGATGCGCAGCATGCAGTCCACCCAGGGCGCGTATTGCCGCTTGGGCGCAAAGCTGGCGCTGGCGATGTTCTGCGAGCCCGTGTATCCGACACGACCGTCGATCACGGCCAGCTTGCGGTGGTTGCGCATGTCGACCCGCTGGACGAGGACCCGCAGGATGCTCGCGGGCAGGGCGCGCACGACGCGTACACCCTCACTGCTCAACCGACGGCACGAACCTGAGCGCAGGAAGGCGCGCGACCCGACGTCGTCGAGCACCAACCGACAGGCAACGCCCCGCCCGGAAGCCCGCACGAGCGCGGCGTCGACCATGCGGCCTGCCTCGTCGTCGAGCCAGATGTAGAACAGCAGGTGGCAGTGATGTTCAGCCGCGTCGATGTCGGCCACCAGGCGCGTGAGCACCTCGTCCGTGTCGCCAATCAGGTCGACGTGGTTGCCTCGCCGCGGCGGCGCCCCGCCCACCGCGCTCGCAAGGTTGACCGTGGCCTC
>JAQBVH010000012.1 GCA_027623615.1 Planctomycetota bacterium
GCGCCGAGCCTGCCCTCGTCGGCGGACCAGGTCCTGCCCGACGGGGTCAAGGCGATCGTGCCCGGCCGCGGCGGCGTCGCGGTCGTGCACGAGGCCCCGCCGCAGCCGATGAGCCTGCGCTGGCTCGCGGCGGACTCGGAGACGCGCTTCGGGCCCGGCACGCAGTATCGCACGGTGCGCCTCGCCCTGCCGTACGTCTGGATCCTGGCGCTCTACCAGCACGAGGGCGACCGCCTCGTGCTGACGAACGCCAACGAGTGCTTCTTCTCCAACGAGCCCCTGCGCACGCTCGACCAGGAGCCGCGCTTCCCGGCGCTGCTCAACTGCAGCCGATTCAGCGAGGGTCTGCCCAAGCCCCTCGCCTGGATCTGCACCGCGAGCCTCGACCTGCCGGCGCTGCACAAGGGGCCCGCGCAGCAGAGCCTGTCGGCGGGGCTGGCGGCGCTGCGCGACCACCTCTTCCAGGCGGCGTTCAACGAGAGCTCGGAGCATCACGAGCAATCCTCTTGGTTCAAGGAGACCGTCGACGCCGCCGTCGATCCGCGCGTGGCCTCGGTCGAGGCGTGGGAGGCTGCCTCGCTCGAGGACCCGCTCTTCGCGCTCGAGGTCCCCTGGCTGCCCACGCAGCAGAGCCTGCGCGTGATCGCGGAGCGCGCGCTGACGTATGCGCTCGGCCGCGGACGCAAGGTCGAGACCGCCCGCGATGTCCTGCGACTGGTGATGGCCCGATGACCGAGACGACGAAGATCACGACGCCCGTGCTGCTGAAGCGCGAGGCGACCACCCCCTGGGACGACGCGCCGCTGTTCTACGTGCTCGCGGGCGACGGCCTCTTCGCGTGCCGCAACAACGAGTTCTTCGAGAGCTGCGCACCGGCGCGCAGCTGGCCGAGCGAGCTCGCAGGGCAGGAGCCGTTCCTCGTCCCGAGCTTCCCCGAGCTGGCGCGGCGCGACCTCGAGCGCATGGTCGCGTTCTTCGGCGAGCTGGCCGACGAGCACGGGGCCGAGGGCATGGTGCTGCTCTACTGGGACCGCGTGCGCCGGCGTGTGCGCCTGGTCGTGCCGCCCCAGGTCGCCCGCGTCGGTCGCGGCCTGGACGGCTCCTGGCCCCTGTCGCTGCGCTACGAGACGCCCACGAACCTGCCGAGCCACTGGGTGCCGTACGGCGACGCGCACAGCCACGCGTACCAGGACGCGTACTGCTCGGGCCAGGACCTGGATGACGAGGCCTACAGCACGGGCGTGCACCTGGTCGTCGGCCGGCTGCACCGCGAGACGCCCCAGTTCCACGTCGAGGCGCTCGTTGACGGAACACGCTTCGAGCTGGATCTCATCGACGTGGCCGAGGGCTTCGAGGCGCGCCGTCCGCGGGCGCCCCGGCGCTGGCTCGACCAGGTGACGGTGAAGGAGGGCTGGCAGTGAGCGCCCCCTCCCCTCCGCTCCTGGCGCGCCACGGCGCGCTCAAGGTGATCGGCGCCGGCGGCGTGGGCGGCCCGCTCGCGCGCTACTCGGCGCTCTACCTGGCGAGCCTCGACGACGAGCTGCCGCTGGTCCTCGTCGACGGCGATGCGTTCGAGCCGGCGAACGCCGCGCGCATGTTCTTCGCGCGCGCGGGCAACAAGGCCGCGGTGCTCGCGGAGGAGCTGTCGCGCCACGTCGGCGAGGCGCTGCTCGTCACTGCGGTCGAGGAGTACGTCACGCCGGACAACGTCGCGCGCCTCGTGCGCGAGGACGACCTGGTCCTCCTCGCGGTCGACAACCACGCGACGCGCAAGCTGATCGCGGACCGCTGCGCGGCCCTCGCGGACGTCTGTTTGATCTCCGGCGGCAACGACGGCGTCGGCACCGACGGCGGCGGGAGCGAGCGCGCCGGCACCTACGGCAACGTCCAGGTCCACTGGCGCGAGAACGGCGTCGACCGCACCCCGCCGATCACCCGTCTCCACCCCGAGATCGACTCTCCGTCGGACCACCGACCTGACGAGGCCTCCTGCGCGGAGCTCATGGCCTCGGTGCCCCAGCTGCTCTTCACCAACCTGCAGACGGCCACCGCCATGCTCAACGCGCTGCGCGCCTACCTCGAGGACGACCTGCGCTACGCCGAGGCCTGTTTCGATGTGCTGGACGCGCGCATGCGGCCGACGTTGCCGGTGACGGTGGAGCCGATGTCGCAGGCGTGACCTCCGGAGTCCGCGGCCGTCCCTGATTCGATGGTCGGGACGGGCACTCACTTGACCGGACCGACGCGGCAGCGGGGAATGTCACGATGCTCTGCCTGGCTCTCGCCGCCTGCCTGCTCGCTCCCCAGGATCCGCCGCCCGTGCGCGACGATGCGCCGCCCGACGATCGGTTCGAGAAGCGCGTGCTCGTGCGCGGGCTCGCGCGGCCGATGGAGTTCGAGGTCGCGCCCGACGGGACGATCTTCCTGATCGAGCTCGCGGGGCAGGTGTCGGTCTATGAGCCAGATAGCGCGACCCTGCGCGGTGTGCTCGAGGTCGAGGTGTTCGCCGAGCAGGAGAACGGGCTGATCGGGCTCGCCCTCGACCCGAACTTCGCACAGACCCCGTGGGTGTACCTCCTGTACTCGCCCCCGGACCTCGTGGGCCAGCGGCTCGCGCGCTTCGACTGGGACGGAGCCTCGCTGACGAACGAGACGGTGCTGTTCGAGTTCGAGGAGCAGCGCCGCGAGTGCTGCCACCACGCGGGCTCGATGGAGTTCGGTCCGGACGGGTGCCTGTTCATCAGCACCGGCGACAACACCCACCCCCACGGCGACTCGGACGGCTACGCGCCGATCGACGAGCGGCCGGATCGCTTCCCGTGGGACGCCCAGCGCTCGAGCGCGAACACGGCGGTCTACGGCGGCAAGATCCTGCGGCTGCGGCCGCTGCCGGACGGCACGGTCGAGATTCCCGAGGGCAACCTCTTCCCGAAAGGTGAGGGCGGACAGCCCGAGATCTACGCGATGGGTTGCCGCAACCCGTGGCGCATCGGCGTCGACCAGAAGACCGGCTACGTGTACTGGGGCGAGGTCGGGCCGGACGCCGGCGGCGACGGGCCGCGCGGACCGCGGGGCTACGACGAGGTCAACCAGGCGCGCGAGGCGGGCAACTTCGGCTGGCCGCTCTTCATCGCGGACAACAAGCCCTACGCCTACTACGACTACACGGCCAAGCAGGTCGGCGCATTCTTCGATCCGGCGCGGCCGGTCAACCGCTCGGTGAACAACACGGGCGCGAAGGTGCTGCCGCCTGCCCAGCCGGCATGGATCTACTACCCCTACGGGGACTCGGACGTCTTCCCCCAGCTCAACGCGGGCGGCGGACGCAGCGCCTGCGCGGGGCCGGTCTACGACTTCGAAGCCTCGGCCCTGTCGGCGACGAAGCTGCCCGAGTGGTTCGACCGGGGCCTGTTCATCTTCGAGTGGTCGCGGCACTGGATCCAGGTCGTGCACCTCGACGAGAACTCGGACATCGCCTCGATCACGCCGCTGCCGGGCGGCTTCAGCTTCAAGCGCCCGGTCGATATCGACATCGCGCCGGACGGGACGCTGTACGTCCTCGAGTACGGCACGACCTGGAACGACAACGCTGACTCCGCGCTCGTGCGCATCGACTACCACGCGGGCAACCGCCCGCCACGCGCGCGGGCTTCGGTCGAGCCGAACATGGGCGGCGCGCCGCTCGCGGTGACCCTGTCGGCCGAGGGCAGCGTCGACCTGGACGGGGACGACGTGACCTACCGTTGGAAGGGGCCGGACGGGAAGGTCCTCGGCGAGGGCGCGACGCTGGCGACCTCGATCGAGGTGCTCGGCGAGCACACCCTCGAGCTCGAGGCGATCGACCCGAGCGGCGCGGTCGGCCGCGCGAGCGTGGGCGTCCTGGTCGGCAACACGCCGCCCGCCGTCACCCTGAGCGGGCTGCGCGACGGGGGCTTCTACGATCCGGGCGACGAGCTGAAGTGGCAGCTGTGGGTGGAGGACGAGGAGGACGGGACCCCCTCGGAGGGCGACCCGGAGTGGTGGGTCGCGCGCAGCGCGGTGCGGGCTGAGTTCCATGCGGGGCCGCCGCCCTCCTCGCGCGTCGACGACACGCACCCCGCCGTCGCACACATGTTGAAGAGCGACTGCTTCAACTGCCACGCGGTCGACCGACGCGTGGTCGGTCCGGCGTTCGAGGAGATCGCGACGAAGTACCGCGGCGACGACGAGGCCCTGGAGCGCGCTGTCCAGCGCGTGCGTGACGGGTCTGCCGAGGTCTGGGGCAGCCAACCGATGCTCCCCCACTCCGACCTGGCGCCGGAGGTCATCCGGGAGATGGTCGAGTGGGTGCTCGCCCTCACCGAGGAGGAGGCGGGCGCGACGCCCACGCGGGCGTTCAACGGTTCCACGGGGACGGACCCGGTCGCGAATGGCGCCTGGGTCATCGACGCGAGCTGGGAGGACGGCGGCGGGGAGCTCGAGACGATCCCGACGCTCGTCGGTGACGCGCGCCTCGTCGTGCGCAGCCGCCGCGTCGAGGGCGAGCACGCCTCGCACCTGCACGGCACCTCGATCCTGAACTCGGAGAGCGCGTCGGGCGGCGCGTTCCTCGGGAACATCCAGCCGAACAACCACATGCGCCTCGACGGGGTCGATCTGACGGGGATCGGCAAGGTGCGCATCTCGGTCAGCTCGGCAGGAGCGGGCGGAACGGTCGAGCTGCGCGTCGATTCACCGGACGGGCCGCTCCTCGCGAGCTACATGGTCAAAGTCAACGGCGAGTGGGAGGCCTGGTACCAGCTCGAGGAGGCGATCACGCCGCCGGAGGGGATGCACGATCTGTTCGTGGTGTTCCGTCAACGAGATCGGGGCGGGGCCTTGATGAACCTGGACTGGGTCGAGTTCCACCGGGGGGGGACGGGGACGGTCGAGGGTGAGGTGAAGTTCGCCGGGCCAGTGCCTGTGCCCACCACGGCCTCGCGGCAGCAACTCCAGGGCATCGAGGGATTCATCCCCTATCAGCCGATTCGGGTGGATGGGCAGGACGGACTACGAGACGTGGTCCTTCAGCTACGTGGTGTACCGTCGAAACCACCGAGGCACTTCACGCCTCACCGAATCCACGCCAAGAGCGGTGCTTACCAACCGCAGGTGTCGGCCGTGCGCGCCGGTGTCACCCTCGAGATCTTCAACAAGGACCAAGTGTCCCACAACACTCGGACCGTCGCCGCCAAGACCGATGGCCCAGGTAGCACGCTCGCGCCGAACACGGACCACCCGCTCTCGATCCAAACCCGGGTCCCCGACCTCATCGAGCTCTCCTGTGACATCCATCCATGGATGAACGGCTACGTCGTCGTCCTCGACCACCCCTTCTTCGCCGTCACCGACTCCCTCGGTCGCTTCCGCATCTTCGACATCCCCCCTGGCAAATACGACCTCGATGCCTGGCATCCGACGCTGGGCGACAAGAAGCTCGGCAAGGTGCAGGTCGACGCGAATGGCGTGACGACGATCGACTTCAGCTACTGAAACGGGCGCCTAGAACTTGATGTTCAGGTCGAGCCGCACGCGCCACTCATCGTCGCCGCCCATCTCCGGCTCCGACACGAGCCCCCAGAGCCGCAACCCGATCGCGTCCGTGAGCTGACGCCCCACCGAGAGCAAGTGACTCGCGTGCCCCGTCGCCCTCAGGAAGTCGTCCTGGGCCAGGGGCGAGAAGACCGCGTCCTGTTCGATCGACTGGAACTGGTACGCCGCGCGCCAGTCGCCCGCGCTGGCCAGCCCGCCGCAGGCGACGCCCGCTGCCCAGCCGTTCCCGTCCTGGTCCGCGCGCAGGTTGTCGATCCACTCGAGGGACAGCACCCACGGCGGCCCCGCGCCCTCGAGGCGCAGGTCGCCGACCACGTCGAGCACGCCGAAGTCCGAGGCGAAGGCGCCCATCGAGGTCGCGTTGCCGCGGTTGTCCGCGAAGGCAACCGAGGCGTCGTCCACGAAGGTGTAGGCCGCGCTCAGCCGCGCGCGCGTCGTCGACGACAGGCGCGCCTCCGTCGCTGCCTGGGCGAAGGTGATCCAGCCGTCGTCCTCGGTCGCGAGCTCCTGCAACGCAAACACCCCCAGGACCAGGTCGACGCCCGGCAGGCTCTGGCCGATCGAGAGCCCCTCGGGCTGCACGTCGCCGTCCCAGAGCAGCTCGCCGTAGACCGGGTTGCGCCGCGCGGGGTTGCCGAACTTGCCGGCCGTCAGCGAGGTGTCGGGTGCGCCCTCGGGGCGCCAGGTCGCGAAGGCCCGGTCGAGGCTGAGCTCGAGGCCCTCGAAGCCGTCCCCGAGGGTCACGTGCGGCGAGAGCGCATCGGTGCGCGACCCGGTCACCAGGCGCGCGCCGACCTCGAGCGTGTCGTCCACCGCCCAGGTCGCGCCGAGGCGCAGGCGCAGCCGGCTGCGGTGCCGGTCGGGCTTCCCGGCGAGGTCGAAGGACTCCTCCTGGCGCAGGCGCAGGTCCCCGTAGAGCGAGAGGCGATCGAAGGGCGAGGGCTCGGCCTCCGCGCGTGCTGCCAGGTACTCGTCGACGACGCGCGCGATGTCGCCCTTGGTGGGCGCGTCGTCCTGGGCGACGGCAGCCGCAGCCAGGACCGGGAGCAAGAGCAGGCGCTTCATCGGTCCTCCAGCCGCTCCAGAACGTCCAGATCGGTCGTGCGGCCGGCCCGCACCGTGGCGAAGAACTCGACCTGGCCGTGCTCGGGCGTGCTCGCGCGGATGAGGTAGACGCCCGGGGCGAGGGCGATGCGCGTCGGCTGCTCGTCGTTCGGTCCGCGGTGGTTGCGCACGCGCCGCAGGGGCTCGCCGTGGCGGGTGAGCACCTCGTAGGGATCGTGCGGGTAGTAGAGGACGCCGCCGTCCTCGACCTCGCAGGTCGGCGTGGTCACCACGAGCCAGCCGAGGGAGTCCTCCGGCCCGGCCGCGTCGACCGAACCGCGCACCCCGAGGCCGACGAAGCGGCGCATCACGACCGCCTGCCCGTCCTCCGAGATCGCCCAGCCGACGAACGCTGCAACGGCCGGGTCGCCCCCGCGCCAGAGCAGGTGCAGCGGGCGCGCGAGCGGGTAGGCGAAGTTCGTCACCGACGGCCGCTCGCCGTCGACGGCGAGGGCGGTCACGCCCGAGGCATCGGTCAGGAAGCCGAAGCTGATCGCGCCGACTCCGCCGGGGGTCCCGGCTACACGGCGCACGAGGGCGGCGTCCGGTTGGACCTCCTCGCAGCCCGCCACGTCGCCACCGTCGAGCAACTCCCGGCGCAGGACGCCCCGGGTAGCGGAGGCGGCGCCGACGACGAAAGGCCGCACCGGCTGGTCCGCGCCGCCGAGCTCGGACCAGCTCGCGACCTCGCCCCGGAACAGGCGCGCCAGGTCGGCGCGGGCGAGGTCGTCGACGCCAACGTCCGGGTGCACGATGACCGCGATCGCGTCGCGGCCGATCAGGGTCACGCGCACGCCGCTGCCGTCGAGGGCCGCGGAGGGCTCGCGCGCGATGCCAGCGAGGTCGCAGGCGCTCTCCAGGATCGCCGCCTCTCCGCCGTCACTCTCCGGAGCCGTGTCCAACGAGAAGTCGGCGCCGGGGTACAGCACGTCCGCCGCGGCCACGAAGGTCCCGACGGTGGACGAGCCCACGTAGGTCAGGCCGGCCGGCGGCCCGCCTGGCCCGGCGGTGCCGGGACCCGAACGGCAGCCGAGGGCGGCGAGCGCGAGCGTGAGAACCGCGAGGCTCCTCATGCTTGGCGTGCGGCGTCCGAGTGGGCGCCGCAGGTCCCGCCCATGCAGCCGCCGGCGGCCTGGGTGGTCTCGGGCAGTGCGAGGCGCTCAGCCATCGCGAGGACCTTGCTACACAGCTCCTCCGGTCGCGAGCCGCACTCCGCCTCGAACACCTCGTAGCCCGCGAGCACCTCGGTCACCTGGTCCTCGGGGATCATCCCGTCGGCCATCGGGAAGAGGATCTCGTTCTCCTTGGCGATGTGGTCGCGCAGGAGCTCCACGAAGTTCATGGCGGGGACGCGGAAGGCGGAGTCATCACCTGCCTCGAGGGCCGCGACCATCTCGCCAACGAGCGTCCGGCCTGCGTCGTGGTCATCGAGCATCACGGCCACCGGCCCGAAGTGCCGCGGCGCGCCGTTGGCATGCATGGCCGGGAAGAGCTGCTGCTCCTCCTTGAGGTGGTGGTAGGTGTCCGCATAGGTCTGCAGGAACTCGACCAGGAGGGCTGCCCCCTGCGTGTCGAGCGCGTCCGCCTGGGCCAGGTGGGCGAGGACGTCCAGGGAGCGGAGGATGACGACGTGCTCGGCGCGGAGGATCTCGGTGGGCTTCATACGTCCAGGTTCGGACACGGAGCCCAGGACGTGGATACGCCTTAGGGCGCAGATCGACCGGGCTGCGGTCGAAGGAGGCCTGCTCGTGTGTCGCGACGAGCTGGGTCGGCTGCGGCGCAGGACGCCGCGACGCCACGAGCGGACCAGCCAGTGATGGGCATGATCAGGACGCCCGGCGTACGACATCAGGCCGAAACCCGCGGGTTCCGGGAACGTGATCGCCGGAGGCCGCGGTCTCCGTGACCTGACCGGACCAGGTACCGAACCAATCCTCGGGGAAGGTCGCCTCGGACGGGTCTTGTGAGGACTCCACCGACGAGGTCCCGCAGGCGACAAGCAGGGCGCAGAGGCTCAGCGCGCGGCGCAGCATGACCCCAGCTACGGGTTCGCCGCCGCTCTACTGGGCAAGCCTCGTCCAGGCAGGGCTCAGCGTCCGGTCACTTGCCCCGAACCAGCTTCGCGACGCGTTCCTCGATCTCCGCCAGCGGCGCGCGGCCGCGGAAGGCCAGGCGTCCCTGCTTGTCGAAGAGAACCCAGACGCCGTGCAGTTCGCCGGCCACGATCTCGCCGTCGGAGGAGTTCCAGCCGGGCGCTGCCATCGCGCCCGCGCGATCGACGAGCGGATGGGTCGCCACCCGGTGGAAGCTCAGGTTGGAGCGCTCTTCGAGCTTCTCACGCGCGACGATCGTCTCGACCTTCTCGTAGACCGCGTCGAAGAACTCGAAGGGGTTGGCCAGGACCACGTGGATCTTCTTGCCGTATTGCTCCGCCAGACCGGCGGGGCCGCGCCAGCGGCGCACTCAGCCGCTTCACAAGGAGAAGCTGCGCCAGACGACCACCCGGCCCTCGAGCGCGTCCTCCTCGAGCGCGGGTCCCATGAGCCGCTCGCCGAGCTCGAGCTTGCCGAGCCCGCGCTCCTGCTCCCAGGCCTCACGGACTGAGGCGAGGACCTGCTTGCCCACCGCGCGCTTGGCCGCGCGGTCGTCGACGCCGAGCTCCAGGGCGAAGCGCAGCGCGGGCGCGGGGTCCGCGGCGTCCTCGGCGAGGGCGAGCGCGCGTTCCGCGTGCTCCTCGCGTAGCTCCGCCAGCCCCGCAGCGTGCTCGACCAGGGCGCGGTCGTAGTCCTTCGACGCGAGGAAGGCGCGATACGCCTCCTCGGACTCCGCGTCCGCGTGCACCGCCGAGCGGCCAGCGCGGACCTGGGCGAGGAGCGGCTTGACGTCCAGGTCCTCGTCCCACTCGCGCGCCTCCAGCGCGCAGCGCTCGGCGTCGAGGTACAGGCGCGTCGGGAGGGCGCCTTCGGCGCGCTCGATCAGGGCAGTCGCGTGCGCGTCACGCAGCGCGTCGACGTCCCCCGTGAGGGGCAAGCACACCAGCAGGGGGAGCAGCATCACTGAATATCCTCGACGCGGCGCGCCTTGAAGTAGTCGCGCACCATCTGACGCATCCAGGGCGTCATGTCCATGCGCCCGAGTCGACCGAGCGGGTCGTTGCGCGTGCCGCGCGAGGCCGCCTCGGTCGCGACCGGCTCCTCCTCGCGCGGCTCGATGCGCTCCTGGGTGATCTTGGTCTTGCCCGGGTTGGGCTGGCCCTTCACGCGGTCCGGGATCGGCACGCCGAGGACGAGCGAGGCCACGCCGCGCGACTTCTTCGGCGCCGAAGGACCACCGCGGCCGTTCGCGTCCGGGTTGGGCCGGTTGCCGAAGCCGATGCGCAGGTCGCGCGAGACGGGCGGGCGGCGGTCGCGCAGGGAGGGCTGGACGCCGCCGCGCGACTCCTGCTCCTCCTCCTCGTCCTCGGTCTCCTCGTCGTCCTCGATCTCGGCGTCGTCGGGGGTCGAGACCTGGTCCTTGCTCGACCAGTCGGTCGCGGCCGGGTTCTTCGACGAGCCCTTGGACGAACCCTGGCCGGCGGTCGAGCCCGAGGTCTCCTCCTGGGGCTTGCGCTTGCCCGGCTCGGGCGGCTTCTGGGCCTTGGGCTCCTTGCGCTCGTCCTTCTGGGTCTCCTTGGCCTTGCCCTGGCTGGTCTGGCTCTGGCCCGAGGGCGCGCCCTTGGCCTGGCTGGCCTTGCTCGAGGCGGAGGCGTCCGCGCTCTTGCCCGCGCCGGTCGTGCCCATCGACTCCTTGACCTTGTCGGAGAGCTCACCCGGCTCGACGTTGGCAGCCGCGCTCGGAGCGACCGGCTCCTTGGGCGGGCGCGCGCTCTCGTTCGGCTTGGGCTCGTCGACCGTCGGCGGCTCGCTCGAGTTCGGGTCGTCCTGCTCGCGGCCAGCGACCTCACCGCCGTCCAGGTCGGCGACGAGCGTCTCGTCGTCGCGCAGCGGGTCGTCCGCGTCGGGCCGGGGCAGGGTGTCGACGAGCAGGAGCAGCGCCAGGCACAGCGCCGCCATCGTCACGCGCAGCGGCAGGCGCTCGACCCTGTCACTCACCTCCGGCACCGGCGCGGTGCGGGCGCGGCCGATGTAGTTCGTCGCGTCCTCGAGGGCCGCGGCGATGAAGGTCGGGTCGCCCTTGGGCGGCTGGCGCAGGAACTCGTCCGCGGTCAGCAAGCGGTCCTCGAGCTTGCCCGCGCGATCGAGCAGCGCGAGCGCGTCCCGGCGCCGCACCGGCATCAGCCGCGCGCGCCACCACACCAGCCCCGCCATCGCGACGCTGACCAGGAGGATGCCGGAGGCGACCGGCCAGGCAGCGGCAGGCGCGCCCGTCAACCAACCGGCGGTCAGGGCGATGGCCGCCACGAGGGACAGCAGCGCGATCATGCCGAGGGCACCGGCGATCGCCAGGGGCCGCGCACGGCGCGAGCGAGCACGACGCAGGTCGCTGGTCCCGGTGACGACCAGCTCTTCGATCTGGGCGCGAAGGGATTCGAGGCGGGCGATCATGGTCCGGGAGTCACTGGTCCGGGAGTCACTGGGCGGTCTCGGCGCCCAGGTCGATCTGGGCGGCCTGGAGGATCGCACCGCTGTCGGGGTCGCGCAAGAAGGCGATCACGACCAGCTCGGCGGCGTCGAGCTTGGTCGACAGCTTGACGGCGGTGCCCACGCCCTCGGCCTCCATCCGGTCGAGGTAGGCCTCGTTCTCGACCTGGATGTCGCCGAGGGTGCGACGGAACTCGAGCGTGGCTTCTTCCTCGTCGCCAAGATCCACCCCGGCGCCGTCGTCGCCACCGATGAGGGAAGCGCGGCCGACCATGCGGTGCACGACCACGGTGCTCTTGCCCGGGAAGAGCACGCCCTTCTCCGCGAGGACGACGTAGGCGGTCAGGCCCTCCCACTCGGGACCGAAGACGGTCAGCGCGCCGGAGACGGTGTCACCCTCGATCGTCGCGGTCAGCTCGAGGTCGTACTCGGCCTCACGGCGCAGGGCCTCCGCCACGCTGTTGCGCAGGGCGTTGTAGACCCCCTCGGCCTGACGCCAGCGCGCGGCGCCCGGCGCCCCGAACTGACCGTCGATCACGTGCGCGGTCGGGCCTACGCCCAGGTCCGCGGCGCGACGGTTGCCGATGCTGGTGCAGAGCGGGCTGAGCTGCGGCGTGTTGAGGTGCCAGCTGAGGAAGGCGACCGGCGCGCCGTCGAAGTGCGCCAGCGCGCCCTGGTTCCCGAGCGCCCCGCCGATCGCACCCGCGCGGTCGTCGCCGAGGTAGGCCGAGGTGAAGAACTCGACCAGCGTGACGCGCCCGGCCAGGTCACCGGGCTCGGGGTTGAACCTGGTCGCCGCGCCGAAGTTGCGCACCTTGCCCGCGATCAGGCGATCGATCAGGTCGACCGAGAAGCGCTCGCCGTCCTCGAGCTTGGGCTGCACGCGCTCGAGGGCGGCCAGGGCCTCGGGTCCGCTCTCGGGCTGGATGACGGCCTGCACATAGCGCGAGAAGGCGCGCCGGTAGCGGCCCTGGGACTCGTAGAAGCGGCCGAGGTCGAGGTTGATCGGGCCGTCCTCGGGCAGGCCGAAGGCGGCGGAGAGCAGGTGCTTCCAGGCGCGGTCGCCCTCGCCCTCGTCGATCAGCACGCTGCCGAGTCTCCCGTGGATCTGGTGCACCGCGTTCGGGTAGCGATCGTCACGGCCGTGCTCGACGCCCTGCACGCCGGCGTGGATCACGAGGGCGGTCTCGCCCTCGTCACCCATCTCGATCATCAGGTCGTGGGCGCGGGTCGCGCGCAGGTCGTCCTGCTGGGTGCTGATCACCAGACCGATCGCGCGCCGCTTGTCCTCGTCCGGCGCGAACTCGTCGAGGCGCAGGGCGAGGCACAGCTCGGCCGCCTCGCGCACGAGCCGGCTCTCGGGGTGCTCGCCGAGGAAGGCCTCGACCGCGTCGGCGTCCTCCTCGATCATCGCCCGGAAGAACACGACGTCCTCCGCGGGGAAGTCGGGGGCCCGGCGGCGCGTGATGCGCGCCCAGCGGTTGACGCGGTCGAGCTCGACGCGCAGGTGCTCGAGCAGGTTGATGCCGAGCACGCCGGCGACGCCGTCGGGGTGGACCTGGATCACCTCCTCGGGGCGCAGGGCGACGAACTCGGTGAAGTCGAGGCCGTCGACCGTCAGCGACTCGAGGTCGCCGGCGGGGCGGCCCTGGGACTCGGCGACCATGGCGTCGATGATCGAGTCGTAGCGCATGCAGCCGACCGCGAAGGCGGCGGGGCGGCCGTCGGCGTAGCGCACGGGCAACCAGCACAGGTCGTTCTCGACGGTGATCGGGACGACGATCTCACCCTCGGCCGGCTCGGGGCGTTCTCCGGTCGCCTCGTTCTCCGCGCGCAGCTCGACCCAGCCGCCGCCGACGTCGAAGGTCACGTGCCAGCCGTCGAAGACCTCGGCGCCGATCACCCCGACCACCGCGTTCTCGCCCAGCTCGGTCGAGTGGTACTTGGTGAAGTCGTCGAGGTAGGTCTCGTCGCTCAGCTCGCGGCGGGCGACCTCGAGGTTGAAGTCGGGAAAGTGGATCCTGATCGGAGAGGTGCTGCCGTCGCTGCCCTCGATGCCCAGGGGCGCCGCAGCCTTGTTGTGCAGCTGCAGGCCGCTCTTCGTATCGAACTCGAGGAACAGATTGACCGGAATGCGCCGGGCCGGGCCGGAGATGTCGCAAAGGGCGACGAGGCGGCCCTCGATGACTCGAACCGGGATACGGCCGCCACGCTGGGCGTCGGCCGCTGTCGGGAGGACGAGGAGCAGGGCGAGAGCGAGGAGCGTGCGCATCGTGGGTACGAGGATAACCGCCGCACGCCGCCCAGCCCCCCGGTAACAGAAGCGTGACCACCTCCCGGCCGCCGGTCCGCGGCATCCCGGCTATCCTCGGTCCCAGGCCCCTTTTCCACCATCTGCCATGCTTCGTCCCTCCCTCGCACTCGTCGCGATCGCCACCTCGGCCGCGCTCCTCCCCGGTCAGGACTCCAAGCACGCCCCCGGCCCGAACTACGAGCTGGCCCAGCGCTTCTCGAGCGAGTACGTCAGCCAGCGCACGTACAGCACCTCGGTCAGCCCGAACTGGATCGGCGAGACGGATCGCTTCTGGTACTCGTACGAGGATCGCTTCGGGTGGCGCTACGAGCTGGTCGATCCGAGCGCGCCCAAGGAGGCCCGCAAGAGGCCCCTGTTCGACCGGGACTCCCTCGCGGCCAAGCTCTCGCAGGCGGTCAAGCAACCGCTCGATGCGGAGCAGATGCGCCTGTCCAACACCAAGGTCTCCGACGACGCCAAGGTGTTCACCTTCGTCTACAAGGACAACAAGTTCGAGCTGGACCTGGTGACCGGCGACCTCGCGGACAAGGGCAAGGCGACTGAGGAGGAGCGGCGCGGCGCCCAGAACTTCCGCGGCTTCGGCCGCAACCGCGGCGTGTTCTTCCCGGGATTCGATGGCGGTGGATCCTCCGCCTCCTCCACGCATCGCACCTTCGCGCCGGACAACACGGCGTACGTGTTCGCGAAGGGGCACAACCTCTACTACGTCGAGGCCGACGAGGCTACGCGCAAGACCGTCCTCGAGATCAACGCGGCCGTGAAGGCGGAGGCCGAAGCAAAGGAGAAGGCCGAAGCCAAGGCGAAGAAGGACGGCGCCAAGGCGGAGGAGAAGCAGGAAGAGAAGGACGACGCCAAGGAGAAGGCTGAGAAGGCCAAGGTCTCGACCGTCCAGGTCAAGCGCCGCGGCGAGAAGCCCTTCCCGACCGAGTCCGACAAGGCGCGCAAGTGGGCCGACCAGATCGACGAGCGCACGGCGATCAAGCTGACCGAGGACGGAGCGGAGGACTACTCCTTCTCGGGTCGCGAGCCGAGCCCGGACGAGCTCGACGGCGGTCAGGCCAACGACTTCGATTACGACGACTACGCCTGGGACCTCGAGCAGCAGGATCCCTCCGCCGAGAAGGTCGCGGTCGAAGAGGGCCCGCTCACCAGGCCCTCGATCAGCTGGTCGCCGGACTCGACCGCGTTCTACGTGATGCGCAGCGACTCGCGCGACCTGCCCGACCTCTTCCTGGTCAACTCGATCGCCGAGCCGCGCCCGGCCCTCGAGCAGTACGACTATCCGATGCCCGGCGAGGACAAGATCCGGCGCTCGGAGCTGTACGTGTTCGACCGAGCCGACGTCGAGCTCTCGAAGATCAAGGCCACGTGGAAGGACGAGCAGTACCGCTCCCTGCGCTGGTCCGAGGACGACGAGGACGAGAAGACGCCCTCCGAGCTGCGCTTCCTGCGTCAGGACCGCCTGGTGCGCAACCTCGAGTACGTGTCGCTGAACCCCGCGGACCTCGCGGAGACCAGCCTGCTCTCCGAGGGCTTCGAGGCGGCCAACGTGTCACCCCAGGGCCCGCGCTACCTCGAAGAGCGCGACGAGTTCATCTGGTGGTCCGACCGCACGGGTTGGGGCCACTTCTACCTCTACGACGGTGAGGGCAACCTCAAGAACGCGATCACCGCGGGCAAGTGGCGCGCGAGCCAGATCGTCGACGTCGACGAGGAGAAGGGGCTGCTCTTCTTCCGTGGCAACGGGAAGGAGGAGGGCAACATCTACCTCGAGCACGTGTATCGCGTGTACCTCGACGGCTCCGGTCTGGCCTGCGTCACCGGGGACAAGGACGATCGGCCGGCCAACCACAGCGCCGAGCTGTCCCCCACCAAGAGCTACCTGGTCGACAACTGCTCGCGCATCGACA